>JBIPOQ010000025.1:0-15187 GCA_044379055.1 Myxococcota bacterium | reverse complement strand
TGCGCCCGAACGGAAACTTCGAGCACGGCACGACGCAGCTCGTCGACGAGGCCCGCGCGCCGCGCACCGAGCAGGCGGGCGCCCGCGCGCGACTGCTCGCGGCGCGAGGTCGGCGGATCCCGCCGGCGACCGACCGCAAGCACGTCGCGTCCTGGAACGGCTACGTCGTCACCGGTCTCGCGCGGGCGGCCTCCGTGCTCGGCGACGAACGGGTGCTCGAGGATGCGGTCCGGGCGGCGGATTTCGTGCTCGAACGGATGGTCGTCGACGGCCGGCTCCAGCGGGTCCACGACGCCGGCCGCGCCCACGTCGAGGCCTTCCTCGACGACCATGCCGCAATGCTCGGCGCCTGCCTCGATCTCCAGCGCGCAGGGGCCGGCGACCGGTTCCTCTCGTCCGCCGTCTGGCTCGCGAACGAGATCCTCGGCCGCTTCGCCGATCCGGCGACCGGCGCGCTCTACCTGACGCCGGCGGACGGCGAGCACGCCCGAAACCCGCTGATCCATCGCCCGCGCTCCGACCACGACGGCGCGACACCCGACGCCGCGGGCCTCGCGCTGCTCGGACTGACCCGCCTCGCCGCCCTCTCCGACGCGCACGAGATCGAGGCGTTCGTCACCCTCGCCCTCGGCGAATCGGCCGGGCTGCTCGAACGGGCGCCCCACGCCTTCCCGACACTGCTCCGGGCCGTCGCACTCCGCAGCCGGGGCCTCGCCGTCGCGGTCGTGATCGGCGACCCTGCGAGCGCCGACACCCGCGCGCTGGCGGAGCGGGCGCGCCGGGTCCTGCGGCCCGAGGATGCGGTGATCGTTTCGGCGCCCGGGGCGAAGCCGCCCGTCGGCGTCTCGCCGGACTGGCTCGCAGGACGGGAGGCGAAAGGCGGCCGGGCCACTGCCCATCTCTGCCGCGGCACGGTCTGCTCACTGCCCGTGCAGGTGCCTTCGGAGCTGGTGGCCGAGCTGATTCCCGGCGCCTGAACGGAAGCGAGCGCTCGAAGCGGCCCCGTCGGTCGAGCGAGGGTGGATGCGCGATGAAGTCCAGACGCGACGAAGACAAGTACGGCACCGGCTTCGACGACGGACTCGTGCCGCTCGTGCCGCTCGACGTCGGACGGCTCGATTCGGTGAACGCGCTCGTCTCGGCGATGGCAAACACGGCCTTCGGCGGACGCCGGCTCGGCGAGGCGGCGGACGTGCTCGAGGCGATGGTGCGCGACGAACGCTGCTTCCGCGTCGTCACGATCTCCGGGGCGATGACGATCGCGAAGCAGGGCCTCGTGCTCTGCGAGATGATCGATCGCGGCTGGGTCCAGGCCGTCGTCGCGACGGGCGCCCTCATGACCCACGGCGTCGTCGAGGGCGCCGGCATGCTCCATTTCAAGCACCGCCCGACGATGAAGGACGCCGAGCTCTTCGAGCGCGGCTACAACCGCGTCTACGACACGATCGAGCTCGAACGGAACCTCGACAGCACGGAGGCGATCCTCGACGCGGTGCTCGGCAAGATCGAGCCCGGCACGACCCTCTGCAGCCACACCCTGCTGACCCGCGTCGGCGAGCTGCTCGACGAACACGACGCCGGCCGTGCGATCCTGCGCAGCGCCGTCCGGAGGAACGTCCCGATCTACGTCCCCGCGTTCACCGACTCCGAGCTCGGCCTCGACTACGCGATCCACAACCGGAGGCTCCGCATGGCGGGCCAGCCTCCGTTCGGCTTCGACCCCTTCCTCGACCTCGAGCATTTCGCGGCCCGGATCCGCGAGCACGAGACGCTCGGGATCTTCACGATCGGCGGTGGCGTGCCCCGGAACTGGGCGCAGCAGGTCGCCCCCTTCCTCGAGATCACGGCCAACCGCCTCGGGACCGACGAGCCGATCCGTCGCTATCGTTATGCAGTCCGGATCTGCCCGGAGCCCGAGCAGTGGGGCGGGCTCTCGGGCTGCAGCTTCAGCGAGGGCGTCTCCTGGGGCAAGTTCGTGCCCGAGAGCGAGGGGGGACGTCATGCCGAGATCCTCTCCGACGCGACGATCGCCTGGCCGATCATCGTTCGCGCGGTGATCGAACGATTGGAAGCGAAACCCCTGGGAGGCACGCCGACATGAATCATCCGACCCCGACGCCGAGCCGGAATCCGAAGAGCATGCGCGCCTGGAACCGGCCCGACGGGACGCCCGTTCGCGTCCTGATCGTGGACGACGAACCGACCTATCGCGAGTATCTCGAGCGCTTCCTCTCCCGCGACGGCCTCGCGGTCCGGACCGCGGAGACCGGCAGCGACGCGATCCGGATCGCCGACGAGTTCGGGCCGGACCTGCTGCTCGCCGACTGGATGCTCCGCTGCGAGATGCACGGAATCGAGGTCGGCGAGGTCCTGCGCGAGCGCTGGCCCGAGCTGCGGATCCTGCTGATGACGGGCTTCCCGACCGCGGACCTCGAGGTCGAAGCCGCGCGCGTCGGCATCGACGGCGTGCTCGAGAAACCCTTCGGGCTCGAGGATCTCGCCGGCGCGATCGAGGCCGCGCTCGAGTCGCGGCGCGCCCTGCCGACGTCGGCCTGATCCCGAGCCGGCCGTCGTCCGCTCCGGCGGGCTCCGGAGGGCCTAACGCGCTCGCTCGAAGAGCGTCGGGTCCGGCGTCTCCGACAGGACGATCGATTCGTTGCGATCGCGCAGGCGATCGAGGTCCCAGGGGCTGTGTGCGAGCAGCGCCCAGCGATCGTCGCGGTCGCGCACGACCCGGATCCGCTCGGAATAGCGGAAATCGTCGGGATCGAAGCCCGAAAGCGGCCAGCGCGCGATCGTGTAGGGAAGCTTCCCGAGCTTGAGCTCGACGCCGTACTCGGATTTCAGGCGGTGCTGCATGACGTCGAACTGCAGCGGCCCCATCGCCCCGAGGATCCACGACGCGGAGCCGCCCGTCGGCTCGCGGAAGAGCTGGACGACGCCTTCCTGGACGAGCTGCTCGATGCCCTTCTCGAGGGCCTTGCGCTTCTCGACGCCGGCGACCTCGACGCGCATGAAGGCCTCCGGCGCGAAGATCGGGATGCCGGCGTAGTGGATGCCCGGCTCGTCGGAGAGGGTGTCGCCGATCCGGAAGATGCCGGGATCGAAGAGCCCGACGACGTCGCCGGCGAAGGCCTCCTCGACCTCGGCCCGGTCCTTGCCCATCAGCAGCGTCGAGTTCGCGAGCCGGATCGTCTTGCCGGTCCGGACGTGGATCGTCGTCCGACCGCGCACGAACTGGCCCGAGCAGATGCGCAGGAAGGCGACTCGATCGCGGTGGTCCGGATCCATGTTCGCCTGGATCTTGAAGACGAAGCCCGAGAACGGATGCTTCACGGGATCGATCGCGACGCCGGCGCTCTGGCGCGGCGTCGGGCTCGGGGCCATCTCGAGGTAGCAGTCGAGGAAGGGGCGCACACCGAAGTTCGTGAGCGCGCTGCCGAAGAACATCGGCGTCTGGTCCCCGCGCGCGACCCGCTCCCGGTCGAGATCGGCGCCGGCGCCTTCGAGCAGCTCGAGGCCGTCCTGGACGTCCTTCGCGAAGGTCCCCATGGCTTCGACCAGGGCCGGATCGCCGACCTCGCCCGCGATGGCCTCCTCGTCGACGCGGTGCGTCCCGTGCTTGCCGCCGGAGAAGAGGATGAGCTTGCGGCCGAGGCGATCGTAGATGCCCTTGAAATCGCTCCCGGCACCGACCGGCCAGTTCATCGGGATCGAGTCCATGCCGAGCACGTCCTCGATCTCCGCCATGATCTCGAAGGGGTCGCGGCCGTGGCGATCCATCTTGTTGACGAAGGTGAAGATCGGGATCCGGCGCAGGCGGCAGACCTCGGCGAGCTTGCGCGTCTGGGCTTCGACGCCGCGGGCCGCGTCGATCAGCATCACGGCGCTGTCGGCGGCCATCAGGGTCCGGTAGGTGTCCTCGCTGAAGTCGCGGTGGCCCGGGGTGTCGAGGATGTTGACCCGGTGGCCCCCGAACTCGAAATGCAGGGCCGAGCTCGAGACGGAGATGCCGCGCTGCTTCTCGAGCTCGAGCCAGTCGCTGGTCGCGTGGCGCGCCGCCTTCTGGGCGCGCACCGCCCCGGCCTCCCGGACCGCGCCGCCGTAGAGGAGCAGCTTCTCCGTCAGCGTGGTCTTGCCGGCGTCGGGGTGGGAAATGATGGCGAAGGTCCGCCTTCGCTCGATCTCGCGGCGGATCTCTTCGGGGCTGCGGTCGGTGGACACGGCGGGGCCTTTCGCGCCTCGTGATTACCGGCCGGGCGGGGGCATGGCAAGGGCGAGGCCCCGGGCGGCCCGGGGCGTATCGAAGCCCGGACCCCGGGCCGCTATTCTGCCCGCCCGCTCGCCCGGCGGCTCCCATCAAGCGGACGCGGGACGCAGCCGAAAGCCCATCGGAACCCGGCCGAGCCCGAGCCGGCGCGAAGCGCGACGTTCCACGAGGAGAAGAGAGAGCCATGGCCAACCGCGTCGACGAGATCCTGAGCTGGTACGGATCCGACAACCCCGGAGTCTTGAAGAACCTGCGCTGGATGCTGGACACGGGGCGCCTCGCCGGCACCGGCAAGCTCGTGATCCTGCCCGTCGACCAGGGCTTCGAGCACGGCCCCGCCCGCTCCTTCGCGAAGAACGCCCCGGGCTACGACCCGCTCTACCACTACCAGCTGGCGATCGATTCGGGCTGCAACGCCTACGCGGCGCCGCTCGGCTTCCTCGAGGCCGGCGCCCGACAGTTCGCCGGCCGCATCCCGACGATCCTCAAGCTCAACAACAGCGAGAGCCTCTTCTCGACCAAGAACCCGAAGCCCGCGATCACCGGCTCGGTCGACGACGCCCTGCGCCTCGGATGTGCCGCCGTCGGCTTCACGATCTATCCCGGCTCCGCCGAGCGGACCGAGATGTACATGGAGTTCCGCGAGATCGCGGAGGAGGCGAAGGCCGCCGGTCTCGCCGTCGTGCTCTGGAGCTATCCGCGCGGCGAGGACCTCTCCTCGAAGGGCGAGACCGCCATCGACGTCATCGCCTACGCGGCGCAGATCGCGGCCCAGCTCGGGGCCCACGTGATCAAGGTCAAGCCGCCGACCGAGCACATCGAGCAGGACGCCGCGCGCAAGGTCTACGAAGCCGAGGGGATCGCGATCTCGACCCTCGCCGACCGCATCGCCCACGTCGTCCAGAGCGCCTTCGCCGGCCGACGCATCGTGATCTTCTCGGGTGGCGCCGCGAAGGGGACGGAGGGCGTGCTCGAGGAGGTCCGCGGGATCGCCGCCGGCGGCGGCTTCGGCAGCATCATGGGCCGCAACGCCTTCCAGCGCCCGCGCGCCGAGGCGATCCAGCTGCTCCATGCCGTGATGGACGTCTATCGCGCCAAGGCCTGAGAACGCGAGCCAGGGCCCGAGCGCTCGGTCCGAGACCCGGCCCGGGCGCCCGGGCCGCGGCCCGAGGGCCCAGACCTAGCCCAGCAGCGACTGGGCGACGAAGCGCTCGATCGTGTGTCGCTGGGCAGCGGGCACGGCGCTGAAGACCAGCCCGACGTCCGGCAACAGCTGATAGGCGGCCTCGGCCTCGAGCAGGATCCCGCCGGCCCGCGGCAGGTCGACGCCGAGCTGGATCTTCTGGCCGAGGGGGATCTCCTCGTTGCTCCGGATCAGGCAGCCGTTCTGCGACAGCGAGAGCACTCGCCCCTCCCAGGTCCGGGGCCCGCGGCTGCAATGGGCGCGGAGCTGGGTCGCGATGCGCGGCGTCGAACGGGGCGTGTCCTCGAAGACCTGCTGCAGCAGGCGATAGAGATCGTGCATGCCGGCCGGACGTTTGACGGCGCCGACGATCCGCCGGTCGGCGCCGGTCGCGCCGTGCTGGCCCGTCAGCAGGACGATCGGGATCTCGGCGTCGCCGTCGTCGAAGTAGGCGGCGGCCTCGCCGAGTCGGCGCTCGTCGACGAGCAGCATGTCGGCGGTGAGGTCGGGATTCTCCGCGCGCAGGGCCTCGAAGGAATCGGGGACCACGATGGAATAACCGAGCTTCGCGAGGATCACGTCGGTCATCGGCGCGAGGGCATCGCGAGACGCGTGGAAGAGGATCGTACGGGCCGGGTTGATCGTCGGGTTGTCGCTTTGCATGGCGAATCGATCGGGCCGCCCGAAGTCTCAGTTGAGGGCTGAATCCCTCGAAATGAATCATGACCCCGCGGGTTTCTTATGTCCGCGCTCGGGAATAATTCAGGACTTTGTGAGCAAAATGTGATCCCGATCCGGGGGTTTTCGCCGCATCCTGCTAGCTTGTCGACGTGGAAAACGCTGTCTCCGGCACCGTCAATCGAGATCTCGCCAATTGGCTGATGTCGAAGCGGATCGAGATCGAGCGCGTCATGCAGGCGCGACTCGGGGCTGCCGCGCCGGCCGCGTCGGGGCCCGAAGCCGAGACTCTGAGGCGATTCCGCACCTTCGTGTCGACCGCCCTCGTGCGGGGCGCGTCCCCCCGGCCGGTGCTCGAAGGCCTGCGCCCCAACGAGCGACGGGTGATGGCGCTGCTCGCCTGTTGGGCCGACGTCGCGAGCGAGCTCGCCGGCCCTGCTCAAGCGACGGTGTCGGCGACCCTTCGCCCGCTCCTCGAGCATTTCCGGTTCGCGATCCGGACGACCGGCCAGACCCGCAAGACGAGCGGTCCCCCGCGTGCCTCGCGCCGGGCGATCAGTGCCGCGATCGATCGCATCGCCGACCTGTATTTCGCGATCGAGGTCGATTCGGGCGAGATTCTCGATGCCAATCCCGCCGCCGGCGCTGCGCTCGGCGTCGCGCGCGACGCGCTGATCGGCGTCGAGTTCAACGCCTTCGTGCCGGCCGAGGCCCAGGGCCCCTGGTGGACCTCGCTCGACAGCCTCGCGGAGGGCCAGGACCAGCACGTCTTCGCTGCGACGATGCAGGACCGCGAAGGTCGCCGCATCCGACTCGAGGTCTCCGGGACGCGCCACCTGCGCAGCACCAACCGGGTCGTCGCCCTGCTGATCGCCCGCCTCGACAACAAGGTCGAGTCCCTCGTCGACGCGCGCCCGATGGCCTGAGCCCGCTCCCGGTCCCGGAAGCGATCTCCCTTCAGTCGAGCTTCTCGTGCAGGAAGTCCACGGCGCGCCCGAGGGCCAGGGTCGCCAGCTCCGGCCGATGGGCGTCCGGGCGGGTCGCATTGAGGAACGCGTGGCCCGCCCCCGCATAACGATGGACGCGATGCTCGACCCCGCTCTTCGCGAGCTCCTGCTCGAGGCGGTCGACGTCGGATTCGGGCACGAAGTGGTCCTCGCAGCCGAACGAGGCGAGCAGCGGCATGCGCAGCTGGTGCGCGGACTCGATCGGCGAGCTCGGCTTGCGGCCCCGATCCCGCCCCTGCGGCCCGACGTTCATGCCGTGGTCGTACGAGAGCAGTCCGTAGAAGGGCGCGGAGGCGGAGAACCGCTCGGCGTGGCAGGCGGCGAGCAACGCGTAGGTCCCGCCCATGCAGACCCCGATCACGCCGATGCGGCGGCCGCGGCAGACCGCCTCGCGAGCGAGCCAGTCGGCGGCGGCGTCGAGATCGGCGAGCACGGCGCGATCGTCGAGGGAGCGGATCCGCTCGCCCGGATCATCGACCCGCGGCTCGGCCAGATCGCGGTACAGGGCGATCTCGACGACCGCGAAGCCGGCCTCCGCGAGCAGGCGGCCGAGCTCCCGACTGTGCGGCGTCAGGCCCCAGACGTCGTGGACCAGCACGAGCCCCGGATGCGTCGCCGCGTCGCCCGCCGGAGCCGGAAGATGCAGCCTGCCGATCGCGATCTCGCGTTCGCTCGGCGCGCCGCCCGTCTCCCGACCGACCTCTCGCCCCGTCCCTCGTCCCGTCTCTCCGTTCTTCTGCCCCATCGATCCTGCTCCCTGCGTCCTTCCGTGTCTGGCAGCGCGACTAGCCCCTGACTAGACTCGCGCGCCCCGGGAAGGAGCCCCCATGAGTGATCCGAAAGCCTCGCCCCGCATCCTGCGCAAGAAGACCGGCCATTTCCTCGAGGATTTCAAGCCCGGCCAGATCTTCCGCCACAAGGGTGGCAAGACGATCACCGAGGGACTCTTCACGACCTTCACCGAATTCGCCATGACGACGAACCCGCTGGCGAAGAACGCGCGTTATGCCCGCGCCCACGGCTTCGAGGGCCTCGTCTGCCCGCCCGGCCTCGTCATGCTCGTCGCCTTCAGCCAGACCGTCGAGGACGTCTCCGAGAACGCCCGCGCGAACCTCGAATACATCGACATGCGCTTCGGCGCGCCGGTCCATGTCGGCGACACGATCGAGGTCGAGACGAAGGTGATCGGCGTGCGGACCTCTTCGAGCCGACCGAACCTCGGCATCGTCCACGTCCAGTCGACCGCGCGCAAGAACGTCGGCGAGCCGGGCGAGGCGATCGTCGCCACCTGGCAGAGAAAGGTCCAGGTCTACAAGAACGACGAGTCGATCGAGGTCTCGAGCTTCGACATCGCTCCGGACGCCATCGCCTGCGAGCTCGTGATCCCGCCCTACGCCGGCAAGGCGAAGCTCGCCCCGCTCGCGCATCTCTCGAGCCGGGAGGGTTATTTCGAGGACCTCGAGCCCGGTACCCGCTACGAGCACTCCCGCGGCCGCACCGTCACGACCGAGCACATCGCGATGACCGCGATCCTCGACAACACGAGCCAGGTCCACTGCAACCAGTTCATGGTCGACCTCGATCCCAAGCAGTACGTCGGCGGCCAGCTGATCGTGTTCGGCGGCATCCCCTTCACGCTCTGCCTGGGCCTCTCCTGCCCCGACGTCGGCGACAACGCCCTCGGCGACGTCGTCTACACGACCGGTCGCCACACCGCGCCCCTGCAGGCCGGCGACACCGTCTTCGCCGCCACCGAGATCCTCGGCAAGCAGGACCATCCGACGCGCCCCGACCTCGGCCTCGTCTCGACGCGCCTGTTCGGCCACAAGTTCGTGCGCGCCGACGGCGAGCAGAACGCGGACGCGCCGCCCGGCTGGAAGAAGGTGCAGATCTTCGAGCTCGACCGGACGCTGGCGGTCAAGCGCCGCAGCCACTACGTCTGAGATCCTCGATCGCCGAAGCCGCGACGCCCGAACCGGCGCGCCAGCGCTAGGCGGTCCGCTCGTAGCGCCAGGGGCGCGACTTCGGCATCTCGAGGCGATGGCGCGGGCCGGGAAGGCTGGCGTCGGCGGCCTCGTAGCCGGCATCGCCGTGCCACAGCGCGACCATCCCGTCCTCGCCCGGCGCGATCACGGTCTGGAAGCGCTCGGGCGTCCGGGCCACGAAGGCCGCCAACGCCCCTTCGACGTCCGAATGGGCCGCGAGATCCGCCAGCGTCACGAGGGTCGGCGGCGCCAGCTCGATGATGCCCTCGTCGCGACGCCGCAGCGCGTCCTCGGGCCGCATCCAGGTCGATTCGTGGATCTCGCCGTGGTCGATCTCGACCTCGCCCTCGCAGGCGCGGGCCACGAAGAACCAGGTGACGAAGCGCCTCATGTGGACCCTCGGCGGCGTCCAGTGGGCGTAGTGGACCACCGATTCCGGGTCGATCCGCAGCCCGCATTCCTCGAAGGCCTCGCGCACCGCCGCCCGCCGCGCTGCGCCGATCTCGTCCTCGGCCGGGATCCCATCCCAGTCGCCGGGATCGATCCGGCCGCCCGGGAAGACCGACATGCCGCCGAAGGCGATCTTGGAATTGCGGCGCAGCATCAGCGTCTCGAGGCCGTCTTCACCATCCCGCAGCAGGATGACGGTCGCCGCCAGCACGGCGTCCTCGGGACCCGCCGGATCGTTGCCCGTGCTCGTCGCTCCGCTCATCGCTTCCCCCGGTCGTCCTTCACCCATCGCCGTTCGCCCGTCGCCGTTCGCCCTTCGAATCTCTCGAATCCGATGCTCTCGAACCGGCTCGAATCGACCGATGGCTCTCCCGGCCAGCGTAACACGAGCCGATCGCGACACGACCGGGCCCGAAGCCCGGCGCGTCGAACGCCGATCTCGCGCGAGAACTGCCGGTCGGAGCCCGAATTCTTGCCTCGACGGGGCCGAACGAATAGATTCCGCCGTCCCCACCCGGAGCCCAAGCGATGCGATTCTACGAATACGAGGCGAAGGCGCTGTTCCGCCGCCACGGCCTGCCGCTCGGCAAGAGCCAGCTGATCGCCCGACCGGAAGAGGCGCCGGCGGCCTTCGCCGCGCTCGGGGGCGGACCGGTCGTCCTGAAGAGCCAGGTCCTGTCCGGCGGACGCATGAAGGCGGGCGCCGTGCGCTTCGCCGACGACGCGGCGGCGGCCGAGGTCGCGGCGAAGGCGATCTTCCCGATCCGGGTGAACGACCAGGAATGCCGCTCGATCCTGGTCGAGGAGAAGACGAAGGTCGAGAAGGAATACTTCGTCGCGATCACCTGGGACGGCCGCGCCAAGCGCCCCGTCTGCATCTTCAGCGACATGGGCGGCATCGACATCGAAGAGGTCGCGCTGACCCATCCCGAGCACGTCTCGAAGACCCATTTCTCGACCATCGTCCCGCTGATGCCCCACGTCGCGAAGCAGGCCGTCGCCGCGACGGGCGTGACCGGATCGGATCTCAACAAGCTCGCGCCCATCGTGTTCGAGCTGATGAAGATCTTCCTCGCCTACGACCTGACGCTCGCGGAGATCAACCCGCTCGCGAAGCTCGCCGACGGCCGCTTCATCGTCCTCGACGGCCACATCGACCTCGAGGCCGAGGCGCGCGGCCAGCACAAGAAGCTGCTCGCCGACCTCGGCGTCGGCGACGACGAGACCCGCCAGGCGAGGCCGCCGACGGCGTTCGAGCTCGCGGGCATCCGCGTCAACTCCGCCGACCACCGCGGCGTCGCCGGCAACGTCGTCGAGTTCGACGGCAACCTCGGTCTCGTGATCGGCGCGGGCGGCGGCTCGCTGACCCTGTTCGACGCCGTCCGCAAGCACGGCGGCAAGCCGGCCAACTACTGCGAGATCGGCGGCAACCCGTCGATGAGCAAGGCGAAGGAGCTGACCAAGCTCATCCTCTCGAAGCCCGGCGTCGAGAAGATCGCCGTCATGATGAACGTCGTCTCGAATACCCGCGTCGACATCGTCGCCCGCGGCGTCATCAAGGGCTGCCTCGAGGCCGGCAAGGACCCGGCGACGACGATCGCGATCTTCCGCATCCCCGGCGCCTGGGAGGAAGAAGGCTTCAAGATCCTGAAGAAGTACGGTGTCGACTACTGCGATCGCAGCGTCTCGATGTACGACGCCGCCGGCCGCGCCGTCGCGAAGCTGCGGAAGTAGGGAGAAGAGAAATCATGTCGATCCTGCTCTCCCGCGACACGCAGATCATCGTCCAGGGCATCACCGGCCGTGAAGCCATCAACCTGACCCGCGAGAACCTCGCCTACGGCACGAAGATCGTCGGCGGCGTGACGCCGGGCCGCGCCGGCCGCGACATCTATGGCGTACCGGTCTACGACACGGTCCGCCAGGCGGTCGAAGCGAACGCCGAGAAGGGCGTGCGGGTGACGGGCTCGATCGTCTCGGTGCCCCCGAATTTCACGCAGGACGCGATCTTCGAGGCCCTCGACGGCGGCATCGAGCTGATCGTCGTCGTGACGGAGAACGTGCCGCGCAAGCAGGTCGCCCAGGCGGTCGAGTACGCCGAGATGAAGGGGGCGCGCATCATCGGGCCGAACTGCCTCGGCATCATCTCGCCCGACGAGTGCAAGATGGGCGGCGTCGGCGGGCCGGCGGCGAACACGCGCCAGGCCTACAAGAAGGGCTCGATCGGCGTGATGTCGCGCTCGGGCGGCATGACGACCGAGATCGCCTCGACCCTGACGGCGGCGGGCCTCGGACAATCGACCTGCGTCTCGATCGGCGGCGACGCCATCGTCGGAACGACCTATGCCGAGCTGATGCCCTTCTTCGAGGCCGATCCCGAGACCGAGGCGATCGCGATCTACTCCGAGCCCGGCGGCCGCATGGAGGCCGAGCTCGCGGAATGGGTGACGAACCACCGCTCGCGGCTCCCGATCGTCGCCTTCATGGCGGGCCGCTTCATGGACGAGATGAAGGGCATGCGCTTCGGCCACGCCGGCACGATCGTCGAAGGCAAGGAAGACACGACCGCCGAGAAAATCAAGCGGATGGAGGCGGCGGGCATCTCCGTCGCCGAACGGATCGAGGAGATCCCGGCCCTGATCCGCAAACGGCTCGCCGAGCGGAAGCGTTAGGAGACAGCATGCCCGGAACGTTCATCGACGTGAGGGTCGACGCGAGCGTCGCCCGCGACCCCGAGATCGCGAAGAAGCTCGAGGAGATCTGCCCCGTCTCGATCTTCGCGGCGGAGCCCAGCGGCCTCCGGATCGTCGAGGAGAACCTCGACGAATGCGTCCTCTGCGACCTCTGCCTCCCGGCGGCGCCGGCGGGCAAGATCCAGATCGTCAAGCTCTACGAATGACGCCCCGCGCCGCCTTCGGCGCGCCCGGCGAGCGAGGTTTCCATGCGAAGCGCGAAAGACTTCTTCCGGCCGCTGGCGCTCGGCGCGCCGATGCCCCTGCGCGAGATCCCGTTCAAGCCCTCGCGCATGATCCACTTCTTCGACCCTTCGAACGCGAAGATGGCGGCGAAGGTCCCGGAGATCGCGAAGAAGTGCGACGTCATGCTCGGGAACCTCGAGGACGCGATCCAGGCGGACAACAAGATCGCGGCGCGCGAAGGGCTCGTGAAGATCGGGCGCACGGTCGACTTCGGCTCGTGCCAGCTCTGGACCCGGGTCAACAGCCTCGACTCGCCGTGGTGCCTCGACGACCTGACGACGCTCGTGACCGAGATCGGCGACAAGCTCGACGTCATCATGGTCCCGAAGGTCGAAGGCGCCTGGGACATCCACTACGTCGATCGCCTGCTCGCCCAGCTCGAGGCCCGCGCGGGCCTGAAGAAGCCGCTGATGGTCCACGCGATCCTCGAGACGGCCCTCGGCGTCGCGAACGTCGAGGAGATCTGCAGCGCCTCGCCGCGCATGCAGGGCCTCTCGCTCGGCCCGGCCGACCTCGCGGCCTCGCGGCGCATGAAGACGACGCGCGTCGGCGGCGGCCATCCGGGCTACCTGGTCCGCGAGGACCCGAATCCGGCGAACGAGAGCGCGCCGCGCGCGACCGCACAGCAGGATCTCTGGCATTACACCATGGCCCGCATGGTCGACGCCTGCGCCGCGAACGGCATCCTCCCCTACTACGGCCCCTTCGGCGACATCAAGGACGTGACGGCCTGCGAGGACCAGTTCCGCAACGCGTTCCTGATGGGCTGCGTCGGCGCCTGGAGCTTGCACCCGGTCCAGATCGACATCGCGAAGAAGGTCTTCTCGCCGCCCGTCGACGAGGTGCTCTGGGCGAAGAAGGTCATCGCCGAGATGGGCGACGGTACGGGCGCCGTCATGATCGACGGCAAGATGCAGGACGACGCGACGGTCAAGCAGTGTCGCGTGATGGTCGCGCTCGCGAAGATGCTGGCCGAGAACGATCCGGAGCTGCGCGCGGCCTACGGCTTCTAGTAGCCGCGCGAGGCCGCGGCGCGCGAGAGGACGTCCCATGACGGTGACGGCGGAGAAGCCTGCGCAGGGGCCGATTCCCGCGACGCGACTCGTCCTGCTCGGCGTCGTGGCGATGTCGATCATGGCACCGGTGACCCTGCCGGTCCCCATCCTGAGGTCGCTCGTCTCGGACCGTTTCGAGGTCTCGGACCTTCTGACCTCGCTCTTCATGTCGGTGAACATGGTCGGCGCGGCGCTCGCGGCGCCGCTCGCCGGCGCGCTCGCCGATCGATTCGGTCGCCGGCGCCCGCTGATCGTGGCCGCGCTGATCGTCGATTCGATCTGCTTCCTCGCGATGACGGCGCCGCTCTCCTTCGAAGTCTTCCTCGCGATCCGCTTCTTCGAGGGCTGTGCCCACATCTTCGCGCTCTCGCTGCTCCTGTCGATCGCGGCGAGCCTCGTCTCGAGCGAGCGCCGCGGGCTCGTCATGGGCATCACGGGCGCGGGCATGATGCTCGGTGTCGCGCTCGGCGCGCCGATCGGCGGCATGCTGGGGCGGGCCGACGTGCTGCGACCGCTCTTCGCCGGCGCGGGGCTCCTCGTGATCGCCGCGATCCTGGCCGGCGCGGTGCTGCGCGAGCCGAGCGAGGTCGAGGAGCGCCCGGGCCTCGCCGCGATCGGCGAGGCGATCCGCGCCAATCGCGCCCTGATCCTCCCGCTCGTCTTCTCCTTCGCCGACCGCTTCACGGTCGGCTTCTACACGACGACCTTCTCGCTCTTCGCCTCGGGCCTGCACGGCGCGACGCCGCCCCGCGTCGGCCTCTGGATCTCGGCCTTCATGCTGCCCTTCGCGCTGCTCTCGTTCCCGTTCGGCGTGCTGGCGGACCGCTATTCGAAGACCGCCCTGATGGCCGGTGGCAGCCTCGTCTACGGCATCTTCACGGCGAGCCTCGGCTTCTGGCCGACGGAATTCATCACACTCGGCATGGCTGCGACCGGCGTCTCGGCCGCGGTGATGTTCGTGCCGTCGATGCTGATGACCGCGGACCTCGCCCCGCCCGCGATCCGCTCGACCGCCCTCGGCGCCTTCAATACGGCCGGCAGCCTCGGCTTCATCCTCGGGCCGCTCTGCGGCGGCCTGATCAGCGAGGCCGTGCGGGCCGAGCACGGCGCGGCGGCCGGCTATCAGGCCGCCTTCGGCACGGCGGGGGCGTCCGTCATCCTGTGCGTCGTGGTGGCCCTGCCCTTCCTGCTCCGCCTGCGCCGCGAGGGGCGGACGACCTAGGGGGCCCGCCGGGCCGGCGCCGGGGCCGGCGGTCGACCGGCCCGCCCGATCTTCCCGACAACTTCCTCAGGCGGGACCCGAGAGCGACCGATCCCGCGAGAGCGACCCGGACCGCTCCTGTATCGTCCCGGCCCGGTCGCCCCCGTGCCCGCCGAAAGAAGGACCGATCCCATGGCCCCGTCCGCGCAGCCCCGCATCCATCCCGTGATCCTGTCGGGGGGCTCGGGGACGCGTCTCTGGCCGGTCTCCCGGCGGGCCTATCCGAAGCAGCTGCTCCCGCTGGCCGGCCCCCGGACCCTGCTCCAGGACACCGCGCTGCGCGTGAACGACCCGGCCTTCTTCGCCCCGCCGCTCGTACT
>JBIPOQ010000357.1:0-4358 GCA_044379055.1 Myxococcota bacterium | reverse complement strand
CCGCTGCGCGGGCCCGAGATGCTGGTCGTCGTGCTCTTCGTCGGGACCTTCATCAGCTTCTTCCTGAACCAGAACTCGATGCGCATGGGGCCGGTCGTGATCCGCGGCATCGAGATGACCTCGATCGTCGCGGCCGTCCTTTCGGACGCGATGACCTGGCTCATTCCCTTTCTGCTCGGCCGCGCGCTGTTCAACCGCTCGGAGGCCCTGCGCGATCTGTTCGTCGTCCTGATCTTCGCGGGGCTCGGTTATTCGCTGTTGATGCTCTTCGAGATCCGCATGAGCCCCCAGCTCCATCGCTGGACCTATGGCTACATGCAGCATTCCTTCGCGCAGGCGGTCCGCGACGGTGGCGCCTATCGGCCCATGGTCTACATGCGGCACGGTCTGAACCTCGCGCTCTTCACGATCATGTTCATGACCTCGGCCTGGATCCTGATGAAGACCCGGTATCGCATGCCCATGATCCATTTCGTCCCGAAGTGGACGATCGCGGCCTACCTCACGGTGATCCTCTTTCTCTGTCGTTCGACGGGCGCGCTGCTCTACGGGCTCTTGATCGTGCCGCTCGTCTACTTTGCGTCGAGCCGGCTGCAGACCCTCGCGGCCGTCGCGGTCGCTGCGCTGGCGCTCTCCTATCCGGCGATCCGGGTGGCCCAGATGCTGCCCGTCGAGGAGCTCGTGCAGGCCGCGGAGGAGCAGTTCGGCGAGCGGCGCGCGCACTCTTTCGCCGGGCGCCTGCGGACCGAGGAGCAGATGACGATCCGCATCCAGCAGAAGCCCGTCTTCGGCTGGGGGAGCGCGGGGCGTGCGATGATGCGCGACGCGGAGACCGGCGAGCTGATGACGACCTTCGACGGGGCGTGGCTCATCCTGTTCGTCCGCACCGGGATCGTGGGCTTCGTCTGCGTGTTCGGCCTGCTGCTCTGGCCGGTCTTCAACGCGTTCCGCCGCATCGGCGGCATCCGTTCGAAGCAGGATCGCGCGATGATCGCGGGCCTCTCGCTCATGGTCGCGATCCACGGCTTCGATCTGATCCCGAATGCGACGACCGAGGGTTACCTCACGCTCCTGTCGGGCGCGCTCGCGGGCGCGGTGCCGGGCATCCTGCGCGAGCAATCGCTGCGCGATGCCCAGCGTCGGGACGCCGCGTCCGGATCGCCGTCGGGCTCGGCGCCGGGCGCGGGGGGCAGGGGAGGTCCGATGCGTCCGGGCGAGGTCCCCCCGACGCTCGGCAAGAGCCTGCTCGGGCCGTCGTCGACGCGCAGGCCGAAGCGCTGAACGGGTTCGAGACGGATCAGGGGATCAGAGGGCGGGTCGCGAGGCGCGAGGCGCGGGACGCCGCAAGAGGGCGATCTGCGCAGGGCCTGGAAAGGCGGGCGAGGCGGGTCGAAAGGGGAAGGAGGCCTGGGGTGGTGGAGCCGGCGGGAATCGAACCCGCGACCTCTTGAATGCCATTCAAGCACTCTCCCAACTGAGCTACGGCCCCACAGGAGCGCGCACTTTAACGACACGCGGGGAGCCTGTCAAAGCGATTCGCGAGGGTCGCGTCGAGGGCGATCCGGCCGCCCGCGCGGGGCGCCGCGGGGTTCCGGCGCGATCGGCCGTGGTATGCTGCCGCGCGCCGCCGGAGTGGCGAAATTGGTATACGCAGGGGACTCAAAATCCCCCGATCGCAAGGTCGTGCGGGTTCGAGTCCCGCCTCCGGCACCACGGACCCCGCTTCCCCGCTCGAGGCTGCGCGCGATGAGTCGAGAATCTCCGCCGCTATCGCCCGAACAGTATGCCCGCTACCGGCGCCATCTGACCCTGCCCGAGCTGGGCCTCGAGGGCCAGCAGCGGCTGATGGCGGGGGCCGTGCTCCTGATCGGGGCGGGCGGGCTCGGCTGTCCGGCCGGGCTCTACCTGGCGGCGGCGGGGGTCGGCCGGATCGGGCTGGTCGACGACGACGTCGTCGACGCCTCGAATCTCCAGCGCCAGATCCTGTATTCGACGGCGGACCTCGGCCGGCGCAAGGTCGACGCCGCCCGCGATCGGCTCGTCGGCGTCAACCCGGACCTGCGAGTCGACGTCTTCCCGACGCGCCTCGAGGCGAGCAACGCGCTCGAGCTCTTTGCCGACTACGACGTCATCGTCGACGGCACGGACAACTTCCCGACGCGGTATCTGACCAACGACGCCTGCGTCCTGCTCGGCAAACCGAACGTCTACGGCTCGATCTTCCGTTTCGAGGGCCAGGCGAGCGTCTTCGATGCGCGCACGGGGCCCTGTTACCGCTGTCTCTACCCGGAGCCGCCGCCGCCGGGCGCGGTGCCGTCCTGCGCTGAAGGCGGCGTGCTGGGAATCCTGCCCGGGACGATCGCGATGGTCCAGGCGACGGAGACGCTGAAGCTCCTGACCGGCGTCGGGACCTCGCTCCAGGGACGCCTGCTCCACTACGACGCCCTCGAGATGAGCTTCCGCGAGTTCCGCTTGCAGAAGGATCCGGGCTGCCCGATCTGCGGCGAGAAGCCCGAGATCGACCGGCTGATCGACTACGAGGGATTCTGCGGAATGCCCGCGCGGGAGGGCGGGGCGCCGTCCGAGATCCCGGTCTGTAGCGCCGCCGAGCTCGCGCGCCGGCGCGCGGGCGGCGAGGACCTCGTGCTGGTCGACGTGCGCGATGCCGACGAGATCGGGGTCGCGCGCATCGAGGGGTCGGTCTGGATTCCGCTGCCCGAGCTCGAGGCACGCATCGGCGAGCTCCTGCCGGCACGTGCGAAGCGCATCGTGGTCCACTGTCATCACGGCGGCCGCAGCGAAAAGGCGGCCCGCCTGCTCCTCGATCGCGGCTTCCCGAAGGTCGAGAATCTCGAAGGCGGCATCGAAGCCTGGTCGCTCACCGTCGACCCGCGCGTCGCCCGCTATTGACGCCGACGTCTCGTTTGGTTCCGTGTGACGACGCGCGCGACCGCGTGCGGTTCATTCCGGTCTCGTAGAGGGGGTTCATCGCTTGGCTCGAACGAAGCTTCCCGATCCGCTGGCGCGCCGACATCTGCTCGAGGCTGCCCTCGAGCCCGCCCGGGCGAAGGTCCTCGCGGACGCCTATCTCGCTCTCGGCCGGGAGATCGAGGCGATCGATTTCCTCGCGAAGGCCGCTGCCGAGGCGGATCTCGTCGCGCTCGAAACCGCGGCCGTCGAGCGGGGCGACGTCTTCCTGCTGCGCCGGGTCGCGACGGCGCTCGGCCGGGAGGCCGGTCCCGAGCGCTGGCGCGCGCTCGCCGAGGCGGCCCGGCGCGAGGGACGACTGCGGGACGCCGAGTCCGCCGTCCGGCTCGCTGCCGTCGACGCCTGATCGCCGAAGGCGATGCAGCGCGTCATCCGGATCGAGAACGCCCGCTCCCACAACTTGAAGGGCGTCGACTGCGAGATCCCCCTCGGTCGCCTGACGGTGATCACCGGTCCGTCGGGATCCGGCAAGACGAGCCTCGCCTTCGACACGCTCTACGCCGAGGGGCAGCGACGTTATGTGAGCTCGCTCTCGGCCTATGCGCGGCAGTTCCTCGAACGGCTGCCGCGTCCCGAGGTCGACTCGATCTCGAACCTCCCGCCGGCCATCGCGATCGAGCAGCGCAACGGCGTGACGAATGCGCGGGCGACGGTCGGGAGCGCGACGGAGGTCCTCGATCCGCTGCGCCTGCTCTTCGCCCGCATCGGGATCACGATCTGTCCGACCTGCGACGAGATCGTCGACGCCGGCGGGGTCGTCGCGACCGCGGAGCGGATCGCCGCCGAGTGCGCGGGCCTGCGCGTGCAGATCCTCGCGCCCCTGCGCGCAGGGAAGGGCCGGGCGGGCGAGATCCGCGACGCGCTCGTGAAGGAGGGCTTCGCGCGGCTCTTGTCCGAGGCCGGCGAGGTCGTCGACCTGCTCGAGGCGGCGCCGCGCCTGAAGCCCTCGGCGGAGAAGCCGTGGTGGCTCCTGATCGATCGGCTCGAGCTGCGCGGGGGCGAGGGCGAGCGGGCTCGGCTCATCGAGGCGGTGTCGCTCGCCTTCGTTCGGGGCGGCGGCGAGCTCGTCGTGCGGGTCGCGGGGGCGCCGCTCGAGCAGGCGCGTCCCTATCGCGAGGGTCGGACCTGCAATCGCTGCGCGCGGCGCTTCCCGGAGCCGAGCCCGGGGCTCTTCTCGTTCAACAATGCGCTCGGCGCCTGTCCGAGCTGCGAGGGATTCGGTCGTATCGCGGAGATCGATTGGGAGCGCGTCGTCCCCGATCCGTCGAAGAGCCTCGCCGAAGACGCGATCGCGCTCTTCGGGACGCGCACGACGCGGGGCTGGAAGAAGTGGCTGCTTGCGGCCTGTCGCGAGGCTGGGATCGACGTCG
>JBIPOQ010000356.1:0-4364 GCA_044379055.1 Myxococcota bacterium | reverse complement strand
AGCCAGCGCGCGGCGCCGCGGAGCGGGGAGGTCGGCTGCGCCTCCCGTGTCGCGGCGGCTATGCTCGACCCGATGCGGGAAGCGGGGCGCTACGGGCACGACGGACTGGACCAGCACGACGAGCACGTCGAGCACGTCGAGAGGAGCGATCGGGCTCGACGCGGACCGGGCGAGGGAGAGCGTCTTCGCCGGCCGACGCCGATCGCCGCGGATCCGCCGGGCCGGGGGGACCCGCCGGCTCGGCCCCCGGGCCGTCCGCCGGCCGATCCGACCCGCGAGGCGGAACGCGGGCTCGCGACCAAGCAGCGTCCGAAGTCCGATCGTCCGCCGCGCTTCAAGGTCATCCTCTACAACGACGACTACACGCCCATGGAGTTCGTCGTGCAGGTCCTCGAAAAGGTCTTCGGCAAGAGCCCCTCGGCCGCGACGCAGATCATGTTGCAGATCCATCGGAGCGGGATGGGCGTCGCCGGGGTCTATGTCCTCGAGGTCGCCGAGACGAAATCGGCGACGGTGCTGCGGATGGCCGAGGAGCGGGGGTACCCGCTCCGTTCGGGTGTGGAGAAGGAATGAGCTCGATCGGTCGTGATCTCCAGCTGACGCTTCAGGCGGCCCATCGCGAGGCCGTCGTCCGGCGCCACGCCTACCTGACCGTCGAGCATCTGCTCTACGCGCTGCTGCATCACGAAGACGGCGCCCGGATCCTGCGCCATGCGGGCGCCGACGTGCCGCGTCTGCAGGCCGAGCTCGAGAAGTTCTTCGACGAGGATCTCGAGCAGGTCCCTGGCGACGACCCCGTCGACACGCTCCAGACTCTGGCCTTCCACCGCGTGATCCAGCACGCGATCGACCACACGGCCCGCTCCGAGAAGGAAGAAGTCGAGATCGGCGACCTGCTCGCCGCGATCTTCCAGGAGCCCGACGCCCACTCGATGACGCTGCTGCGCGCCCAGGGCGTCTCGCGCCTCGACCTGCTCCGCTACATCAGCCACGGGGAGTCGAAGCTCGGCGGTGGCGAGGCGGCGGGGGCCGGGGCAGGCGGCTCGCCGATCCTCGGCGGCGAGGACCAGGAGGGCGTCCCCGCCGATCCGCTCGCCGCGTTCGCGACGAACCTGACGGCGCGCGCCGCCGAGGGGAAGCTCGATCCCCTGATCGGCCGCAGCCAGGAGCTCGACCGCGCGGTCCACATCCTCGCCCGCCGCCGCAAGAACAATCCGATCTTCGTGGGCGAGACCGGCGTCGGGAAGACCGCGCTCGCCGAAGGTCTCGCGCTCCGCATCCACGAAGGCCGCGTCCCCGAAGACCTGGTCGGCACGGAGATCTATTCCCTCGATCTCGGCGCACTGCTCGCCGGCACGCGCTACCGCGGCGATTTCGAGGCCCGCTTCAAGGCGCTCTTGACGGCGCTGCGCGCCCGGGAGCGCTTCATCCTCTTCATCGACGAGATCCATACGATCCTCGGCGCCGGCTCCGCCCAGGGCACGACGGTCGATGCCTCGAACCTGCTGAAGCCCGGCCTCGCCGATGGAACGCTGCGCTGCATGGGCTCGACGACCTATCAGGAGTACCGCCACTTCGAGCGCGACCGCGCCCTCTCGCGGCGCTTCCAGAAGATCGACGTCGGGGAGCCTTCGCCCGAGGAGTGCGTGCGCATCCTCGAAGGGCTCGCGCCGCGCTACGAGGCGCATCACGGCGTCCACTACACCGCCCCGGCGCTCAAGGCCTGCGTCGATCTCGCGGTGCGCCACGTCAACGACCGCTTCCTGCCGGACAAGGCGATCGACGTGATGGACGAGTCGGGGGCGGCGGTGCGCCTGCGGCCGGCTTCGAAGAAGCGCAAGACCGTGACCGTCCGCGACGTCGAGCGCGTCGTCGCGCGGATGGCGCGGGTCCCCGTCGAGTCGACGATCTCCGAGGATGCGACGCGGCTCGCCCGGCTCGAGTCGGATCTCAAGGCAGTCGTCTTCGGTCAGGACCGGGCGGTCGAGACGGTGGCCCGGGCGGTGAAGCGCGCGCGGGCGGGGCTCGGCGGGAACCAGAAGCCGACCGGCTCCTTCCTCTTCGCGGGACCGACCGGTGTCGGCAAGACGGAGCTCGCGAAGCAGCTCGCGGCGACCCTCGGCGTCCCGTTCCTGCGCTTCGACATGAGCGAGTACATGGAGAAACACTCGGTCTCGCGGCTGATCGGGGCTCCGCCGGGCTACGTCGGCTACGACCAGGGCGGTCAGCTGATCGAGCAGATCCGCAAGCATCCCTATGCGGTGCTGCTGCTCGACGAGATCGAGAAGGCGCATCAGGACGTGTTCGACGTGCTGCTCCAGGTCATGGACCACGCAACGCTGACCGACAACCAGGGCCGCCAGGCGGATTTCCGGCACGTCACGCTGATCATGACCTCGAACGCCGGCGCCCGGGAGATGACCGCGCGGGCCATCGGCTTCACGCTCGCGAAGCGCGGCGACGGCAACCAGGAGATCGAGAAGATCTTCAGCCCCGAGTTCCGCAATCGCCTCGACGAGATCGTGCGCTTCGATCCCCTGCCGCCCGAGGTCATGGAGCGGGTCGTCGAGAAGTTCGTGAAGGAGCTCGAGGTCCAGCTGAAGGAGCGGAAGATCGCCGTCGAGCTGACGCCGGCGGCCCGCAAGCGCCTCGCCGAGAAGGGCTACGACCCGGATTTCGGCGCCCGGCCCCTCGGCCGGTTGATCCAGAAGGAGCTGAAGGATCCGCTGACGGACGAGGTGCTCTTCGGACGCCTCAAGAGCGGGGGGCGGGTCGAGGTCGACGTCGACGAGGCGGGGGCGTTCCGGTTTCGATACCCGGACTGACCCGGGCCCGCGCGATCAGACCGCGATCCCCTTCGCATCCCGCCACTTCCCGCGCAGGAACGAGAGCCCGAGCCAGATCGTCCGGGCGACGTGGTCGAGGATCAGCGTCACCCAGATCCAGAAGACGTCGAGCTCGAAGTGGCTCGCGATCAGGATCGCCGCGGGCAGGCGGATCAGCCAGTTGCCGATCATCGCTGCGACGAGCGGGGTCACGGTGTCGCCGGCGCCGCGGTGGGCGCCGCCGAGCGTGAAGTGGATCTGCAGGAAGGGCTGGCTGAAGGCGAGGGTCAACATGAAGGGCGAGAGGGCGGCGATGACGGCGGCGTCGTCGGTGAACAGGGCGGAGAGCGGGGCGCGCAGCCAGGCGAAGAGAAGCGCCAGGGGGATCGACGAGTAGAAAGCGAGGGCGACGGCGCGGCGGCCGATGTTCATCGCGGCGTCGCGATTTCCGGCGCCGAGGGTCTGGCCGACCAGGGTCGAGCAGGCCTGGGCGAAGCCCGTGCCGGGGATCCACGAGAAGGACAGGAGCGAGACGCCGACGGTATACGTCGCGACCGCGAGGGTTCCGTACCAGCGGGACAACACGGCGAAGTAGGACAGCAGGCCGAGGTTGAGGACGATGCGCTCGAGGACGCCGGGGATCGCGATGCGGACGACCTCCCGAGTCATGGGATTGCGCTCGAAGAGATCGCGCAGCCGGACCGCCATCGCGCCGCCCCGCGGTTGATGCGCGAGCGCCGTCAGGAAGAGGGCGAGCCCGATCGCCTGGGAGATCACGGTCGCGAGCCCCGCACCCCAGAGCTCGAGGCGCGGCGCGCCGAACAGGCCGAAGATCAATACCGCGTTGCCCGCGAGCTTCGCGACGGTGACGACGAGCGCGATCCACATCGGTGTGCGCGTGTCCCGGTCGGCGCGGAAGGCGCTCTCGAGGATCAGCGTGAAGGCGAGCATCAGGGCGGCGATCACGGTCAGCTCGAGGTAGGGCGCCGCGACGGCGACGACGCCGGCCTCGGCGCCGAGCCCGCGCAGCACCTCCTCGCTCCAGACGAAGAGCGCGCTCGAGTAGACGAGCGTGAGGAGCACCGAGACCTGGAGCGACCCCGCCAGCGCGTGCCGCGCGCGCACCGCGTCGCCGGAGCCGATCGCGCGGGCCATCAGGGCGACGCAGGCGAGGCCCACCGAGAAGAGCGTCGTATGCACGAAGTTGAAGATCTGCGTCGCGTAGCCGACGGCGGCGAGGGGGACGGCGGCACCGCCGGGGTCGGCGAGGCGGCCGATCATCATGCGATCGATGAGACCCGTCAGGTTGAGGAGCACCTGGCTCGCCATGACCGGCCAGGCCAGGCGGAAGATCTCCTGGTTCGCCGCTGCCCGGACCTCGAGGCTCGCGGCGCGGATCGGACGGGCGAGGGTGTCCCGGAGGCCGGCGAGGGCGCTCGCGACGACGGCGCTCGCCGGGAGCGGCGGCCCGAGCTCGGGATCGTCCGGCGCGTCGAGCTCGGAGCGTGCGTGGGCGGTCGGATCGCCGAGATCGGGCTC
>JBIPOQ010000355.1:0-4388 GCA_044379055.1 Myxococcota bacterium | reverse complement strand
GGGAGGGCGCGAGTCGCGCTGCGAGCGCCGCTTCGGGCGCCGACGCGACGGCGGGGGCACGGCGATCTTCGCTCGCGGAGAGCGCGGCGAACCTCGCCCTCGAGCGGGATCCGGAGATCCTGCTCCGCGCGGCACGCGCCGAGCGGGGCACGGGCTTCGCGACGCTGTCGCTCTATGGCGTCGGTCTGGCGCTGCTCGGCTTCGGTCTTTTCGATCGTCGCCGGCGTGCGGTCGATCCGCGGGTGCGCGAGCGGATCGCGGCGCTCGTCGCCGCGAAGGTCGCGATCGAGGCGGCGGCCGCGCCCGGTCAGGCGGATGGGGCCGGGGCCCTCGGGCGGGCGCTCCGCGAGCTCGTCGCGGCCTTTCCCGACGAGTCGACGGCCTCGCTCGATGCGCTCCTCGCGGAGTGTGACGCGCTGCGATTCGCGCCCGGGGCGGGGGGCGGGGCCGGAGCCGCGCTGCCGGCCTCGCTGGCGGAGCGTGCACGGCAATGGATCGAAGCGCGGCGGGCCGCGGTGGCGGGGGCGCGATGAGCGGCGCGGGACGGAGGGGGAGAGCGTGGACGGCAGCTCTGCTGGCGGCGGTCCTCGCCGTTGCAGCGGTCTTCACCGCGTCCGCGCAGTCGGAATCGGCGACGGACGTGCGCTCCCGACTCGAGAGGGCCCTCGCCGACTACGAGCAGGCCCAGGCCGAGACCGATCGCGATGCCCGGATCGCGGGCTTCCGCCGCGCCGAGCAGGGCTTCTCCGCCCTGATCGAGGAAGGGCTCGCGACACCGGCCCTCTACACGAATCTCGGCAATGCGGCCCTCCAGGCGGGAGATCTCGGACAGGCCGTCCTCGCCTATCAGCGCGCGCTCCGGCTCGATCCGACCGCGACGACGGCCCACCAGAATCTCGCCCACCTCCGTTCCCTGCTGCCGGCCTGGGTGCCGCGGCCGAGCGGAAGCGAGGGCGTCGAGGCGCTCCTCGTCTATCGGCGCGTCCCGAGCACGTTGCGTTCGCTGCTGGCCGCGGCCTGCTTCGCCCTGGCCGCCCTCTGCGTCGTCGCGTCGCAGCGACGGCCAGAGGGGCCCTGGCGGGGGCTTGCGATCGTGACCGGCCTCGCGTGGCTCGGGCTGCTCGCGAGCGTCGTGCTCGATGGCTCGGGCGATGTCGGCGAAGCGGCGGTCCTCACCGCCGCGGAGACGCCGGCCCGTTCGTCGGACTCCGCGCGGGCGCCCCTCGCATTTCCGGACCCGCTGCCGCAGGGCGTCGAGGTCGAGCGACTCGAGGTCCGCGGCGACTTCGCCCGCGTCCGGCTGGCCAATGGCCGGGACGTCTGGGTGCGGAGCTCGAGCGTGACCCCGGTCGAGGGTTGATCCCGTAGACTGGGCGCGGGCGGCTCGAACGGGCTCGCCGGGGAGGACAGGGATGGCTGGCGTTCGGGTTGCGCTCGCGGGCGTCGGGAACTGCGCGAGCTCGCTCGTTCAGGGCGTCGCCTGGTATGCGGCGCACGACCCCGAGAAGAGCGCCGGTCTCATGCACGCGCAGGTCGGCCCCTATGCGATCGACGACCTCGAGTTCGTCGCCGCCTTCGACGTGGATCCCCGCAAGGTCGGTCGCCCCCTCGAAGAGGCGATCTTCGCGAAGCCCAATTGCACGCCGGTCTTCGCGGGCGATCTCTCGGCGGGAGGACGCCGCCGGCTCTCGGGCGT
The DNA here is from genome assembly GCA_044379055.1 of Myxococcota bacterium. Lineage (GTDB taxonomy): Bacteria > Myxococcota_A > UBA9160 > UBA9160 > UBA4427 > UBA4427. The sequence goes on along the minus strand of JBIPOQ010000355.1, from coordinate 2,692 downwards.
CCGGGTCGAGATGGGCCCCGTCCTCGACGGCGTCGCGTCGCACATGGCGGACCACGCCGCCGACGAGTCGTTTCGCGTCGCCTCCGTCGAGCCCGTCGACGTCGCGGAGGTGCTGCGTGCGACCGGGGCCGAAGTGCTCGTCAGCTATCTGCCGGTCGGTTCGGAGCAGGCGGCGCGTCATTATGCGCAGGCGTGTCTCGAGGCCGGGGTCGCGCTCGTGAACTGCATCCCCGTCTTCCTCGCCTCGGACCCGACCTGGGCGGAGCGTTTCCGGAAGGCGGGTCTCCCGATCATCGGGGACGACGTGAAGAGTCAGCTCGGCGCGACGATCGTCCATCGTGCGCTGGCCCGGCTCTTCGCCGACCGCGGCCTCGCGCTCGACCGCACCTATCAGCTCAACACGGGCGGCAACACCGATTTCCTCAACATGCTCGAGCGGAGCCGCCTCGAGTCGAAGAAGCGCTCGAAGACCCAGTCCGTCCAGAGCCAGCTCGATCTCCCGCTCGATCCGTCGAAGATCCACGTCGGCCCCTCGGACTACGTCGCCTGGCAGGGCGACAACAAGGTCGCGTTCATCCGGCTGGAGGGCCGCGGCTTCGGCGATCAGCCCATCGAGCTCGAGCTGCGCCTCTCGGTCCAGGATTCGCCGAACAGCGCCGGCGTCGTCATCGACGCCATCCGCTGCGCGAAGCTCGCCCTCGACCGGGGGATCGCGGGGCCCGTCGAGTCGGCGAGCGCCTGGTTCATGAAGAGCCCGCCACGCCAGATGCGGGACGGGGACGCGCGGGAGGCGCTCGAGGTCTTTCTCTCGGGCGACTGATGCGCGGGGCGTCGGCGGTCGGCAGGCTCGAAGGTCGTTTGCTCCGGGAGGCTCGCTCCGAATCATGAAGCTCTACGTCTTTCCGATCGCTCCGAACCCGACCAAGGTCCGGCTCTACCTCGCGGAGAAGGCCGCCCTCGGCTTCCGGATCCCGCTCGAGGAGGTCACGGTCGATCTGCTCGCGCGCCAGCAGCGCTCGCCGGAGCATCTCGCGCGCAATCCGTTCGGCACGTTGCCCGTCCTCGAGCTCGAATCGGGCCGCCCTCTGATCGAATCGCTCGTCATCATCGATCATCTCGAGGCGCTGCATCCCTCGCCGGCGATGTTCGGCGACGATCTGGAGCAGCGCTCGCTCGCGCGCCAGATCGAGCGGATCGCCGACCTCGGCGTGCTGCTCCCGATCGGCGCGATCGTCCACGCGACGGACTCGCCGGTCGGCTACCCGGCGAACCCGGTGGTCGCCGAATACCAGCGCAAGCGACTCCCACCGAGCCTGCGGTTTCTCGAGAGCCAGCTCGCCGACGGGCGACCTTTTCTCGCGGGCGACCGGCCCACCGTCGGCGACTGCACCCTCGCGGCGGCGCTCCAGTTCGGGCGCTTTCGCAAGCTCGACTTCCTGGACGGATACCCCGGCCTCGCGGCCTGGGACGCGCGCTATCGCGCGCGGGAGACGGCGAAGTCCGTACTCGTCCTGTAGCCGAAGAGCTGCGGATCTCCGGGCGCGCCGGGAGGCCCTCTAGAACTCCACGGAGAGCCCGACCGTGAGTCGGAAGTCGTCCGATTTCGGGCGGTCTCCGCCGTCGTCCCGCTCGGGCTGTTCGATGCGGTCCCAGTAGGCGCCGACGTCGAGATCGATCGGGTCCCAGATGTCGAAGCTCAGGATCGCGCTCGTCGAGTGGGCCGTCCGACCGATGTCCGTGACGAGCAGCTGCAGGGCGTATCGCAGGTCGAGGTCGAGATCGCGTGGCAGGTTGAGCGCGAGGTCCGTGCTGGCCAGGATCGCTGCATCGGTGGACCGCGTGCCGCCCGAGTTCTCCGTGAACTGTCCCGCCGTGCCGATCGTGAGGCGCAGCTCGGCGAACCGGTTGTCGATCGGCTCGTATCCGATGCCGACGCCCGTCGTGTAGCGCTCGTCGATGTTCTGGAACTCGTCCGTGTAGAACTCGAAGCTGGGGACTCGCACGAAGAAGCGATTCGTGATCAACAGATCGAAGATCGTCGAGGCGCGGTGGTTGTTCGTCGTGTTCTCTCCGTTGACCTTGCCGATGGCGCCGTTGTAGCGGTTCTCCCAGCGTGTGAACGTGGCGTCGCGGCGGAGCAGGGCGTTCGCGCCGAGATCCTGCTGGTCGGTGTTGCCCGTCCTGGCCGCAAGGTTCGCCCCGATCTTGACGGACCATCGCCGCAGCTCGAGCTCCTCGCTGTAGGTGATGCTGACGACCTCGTCGTGGGGCACCTCGACGACCACGCCGTCGGCCTGATGGATCCGCAGGACGCCGTCGTGCAGATCGCCGGTGCCGACATAGATCCGGTTGCCCGTGCGTCGGAAGATCCGGGGGGACGCGAGACGCAGATCGAGGACGTCGGACCAATCGAGCTCGAGCTCGTTGAACTCGTCGCTGTCGAAGGTCATGGAGTTGCTCTGGACGACGATCAGCTCGCCCTTCAGCCATTCGCCCGAATCGATGCGAGCCCAGTCCCAACCGGCGGCATCCTTCCCGACCGGGGCCCAGACGGCGTCTTCCGCCGAGGCGGACGCACGCAAAAACAGCAAGAGGATCGCGCAGGCGACGGCGAGCGACCGGCCGAGCGTGCGGACAGGACCGGCGGCTCGGGTCTTCTCGCTCACGTGCAGGCTGCCCCGTCTTCCTGGCC
>JBIPOQ010000354.1:0-4394 GCA_044379055.1 Myxococcota bacterium | reverse complement strand
TGAGATCGAGGCGCGCTTCGGCGCCGTCGATCTCTGGATCAACAACGCGGGGGTGCTCGAGCCGATCCAGCCCGTGCGCGACGTCCCGGTCGAGGCCTTCCGGGAGCACATCGACACCAACCTCGTCGGCGTCTTCATCGGCAGCCAATGCTATGTGCGCCATCTCCGCCGCCTCGGCCGCGGTGGCGTCCTCGTCAACATGTCCTCCGGCGCGGCCTGGAAGCCCTACGCCGGCTGGGGCGCCTACTGCGCCGGCAAGGCGGGGGTCGAGCGTCTGACCGAGGTCGTCGCCGCCGAGGAGGCCGCGAGCGGCTTGCGCGCCTACTCGGTCGCCCCGGGCGTGATCGACACCGCCATGCAGGCCCGGATCCGCGCCGCGAACGAGGCCGACTTCCCCGAGCGCGAGCGCTTCGTCGAGCGCAAGCGCACCGGTGCCTTCAACGACCCGCGCGCGGTCGCCGACGAGCTGCTCGCGATCACCTTCGATCCCGAGCGGCGTCCGGCGGGCGTCGCGGTGCGAATCGCCTTCGACGGCGAGCCGACGACGGCGACGCCGCGCTAGGCGCGCCACGCTCCGGGGCGCGTCAGCGCGATCTCGCGAGCCACCAGGCGATCGCGGCGAATGCGGCGATCAACGCGATCCGGAGCAGCGGGAGCGGAGAGCCGGCGGGGGCGACCGGGGCCCGCTCGGCGCCGGTAGACGGCTGCGGCGCGCGGGCGGCGGAAGGCGTTTCCTTCCCGTTCGCGGGGATCTCCCGGGTCGTCTCGGCGGCCGCGCGCGGGCGCATCGGCCATCCGGGCAGGAGCGCGAGAAGCTGCACGGTCACGTTGTCGGGGCCACCGCAGTCGTTCGCCAGCGCGACGAGATCGTCGGCGGCGGTCTCGAGGGCGTTCGGGTCGGAGGCCGCGGCGACGAGGACCTCTTCGATCTCCGCGTCGCTGACGACGCCGCAGAGCCCGTCGGAGCAGAGCAGGATCCAGTCGCCCACGGCGAGCTCGACGGCGCCGACCTCGACGTCGACCTCGGGCAGGACGCCGACGGAGCGCAGGATCTCGTTGCGGCGCGGGTGGTAGGCGGCCTCTTCGGCGGTCAGCACGCCGCGTCGGAGCATCTCGGCGACCACGCTGTGATCGGTCGTCAGGGCCTCGAGTCGACCGCCGCGAAGACGATAGGCACGGCTGTCCCCGACGTGTGCGACCGTCCCGCGCCCCGGGGCATCGAGCAGAAATGCGACGACCGTCGTGCCCATCCCGGCGAGGCCGGGATCCTCCGTCGACATCGAATGGACGCGCTCGTTCGCGCTCTCGATGGCTCGGCGCAGACGCTCTCCGGGATCCGCAGCGCCGGGCGCGGCGCGCTCGGGGAGGTCGGCGGCGCGCTCGCCGTTCGCGTCGGCCAGGAAGTCGGCCGCGATCGCGGCCAGGGCTTCACGGCTCGCGGTGGCCCCGCCGCGATGGCCCCCCATCCCGTCCGCGACGACGAGGAGCCGGGAGCCGTCCGCGCTTCGATAGCTACCGCAGCTGTCCTCGTTGACGACCCGCACCCGCCCCACATGGGAGCGGGACGCGACGAGCGTCCCATCGCTGCGCTCGTCGCGCTCCCCGGCGAGCGAGGACAACGGCTCCCCCTCGCTCAGCTGAAGTCGCGGTCGAGTACCGTCTTGCGACCATCGCTCCGGGCGCTCTCGATGGCCTGATCGCACATCGCGCGAAGGCGATCCGAGAGGACTTCGAGCACGTTCGCCGAGGTCTTCATGTCCCCCTTGTCCTTGATATAAGCCTTGATCTTGGAGGCGACGACCAACACTTCGTTCGAGTCCGACATCTTCTCAGGCGTCCTTCCTGCTTGTCCCGGTCATTTCCCGGTTGTGTCGCGGTTGCATGGGAGAGCCCCGCGAGGTTTTCGACGGGAGGTCTTCTGATGCGCAGCGCGGCCGCCCGCATCGACGGTTCAGCCGCCGGGGGAGAATGCCCAAGATCGAAACGAGCGCAACGCCCCGGGCCTCTTCCTTCGCTCGAATTGGAGTCAACTGATTGGAATCGAACGATATTCTGATGATCGGAGCGCGGATCTGGGATTCCGATCACGATGCGCTCTCGTCGCACGCGATCCCGCTGCGAATCTGCAACGGACGGATCCTCGCCCGGGGCCCCGAAGCGCTCGCCCTGGGCCCGGCGGCGACGACGCTCGATCTGCGGGATCGCGTGCTGATGCCCGGTCTGATCGACGCCCACGTCCATCTCGAGCTCGACCCGCGGCTCTCGACGCCCGCCGAGCAGCTCGCCGTCGCGCCGGCGGAGCGGATTCGGGCGATGGGCGAACGCGCGCGAACGATGCTGGCCCACGGCATCACCACGGCTCGCGACTGCGGCGGCGGCTCCTTCTTCGAGCACGATCTGCGCGCCCGGATCGACGCGGGCGAGCGGCTCGGCCCGCGGCTTCTCTGCTGCGGTCGGCCCCTCACGACCCCGGACGGCCACTGCGCCTTCTGGGGCGGTGTCGTCGCCTCGCCGTCCGACCTCGAGCGACAGGTCGCGCTTCAAGTCGAGCGCGGCAGCGATTGGATCAAGGTGATGGCGACGGGCGGTGTGTTCACGCCGGGGAGCCGACCGCGCGACCTGCAATTCGACGAAGCCCTGCTCGGCCGCGTCGTCGCCGCCGCGCGGCGCGAGGGCCGGTCGGTCGCGGCCCATTGTCACGGCACGGCCGGCATCGCCGCGGCCCTGCGGTCCGGCGTGCGGACGATCGAGCACGCGTCGTTCGCGGGCGCGGACGGCTTCGGGACGGACCTCGACGAGGCCTTGATGCGCGAGCTCGCGGCGCGGGAGGTCTGGGTCTCGCCGACGGTCAACGCGGGCTGGCTCGCGCGCGCGACCGACGCGGCGGGCACGCCTTCGGACTTCTTTCGCCGACTCTCGACCTGCCTCGAGCGACAGCGGGCCCAGGGCGTGCGCTTCATCGCGTCGACCGATGCGGGGATCCCCGGCGTCTTCCACCACGACCTCGTCGCCGGGCTGAAGGGCCTGCAGGCCTACGCGGGGATGCGCCCGGCGGAGGTGCTGCGCGCGGCGACGGTCGAGGCGGCGGCGGCTCTCGGTCTCGCCCACGAGACGGGACGGATCGCGCCGGGGCTGTCGGCGGATCTGCTCGTCCTGCGCGGGGATCCGACGCGCGAGCTCTCGGCCCTGGCGGAGCTCGAGGCGGTCGTGTTCCGGGGGCGGTGGCTCGACGCCGCGAGCGTGCGCGACGAGGGGGTGGAGTCGATCAGGCGCTGAGCGATCCCCCGCCCGAGCGGGAGCGGGCCTGGCCCGGATCGTTCGCGGCGAGCTGCGACGTGACGAAATGCGCGATCGTGTGGCGGACGTCGGAGGCCGAGTCCGAGAAGGCGAGCCCCGCGTCCCCTTCCCGGGCATAACGGCATTCGGCGCGGGTCGAGATCAGGCCGAAGCTCGGCAGCGCGAACTGGAGATCGATCCGCGCCCCGCGCGCGAGGCGCTCACCGCAGCGCAGCAGGCAGCCGCCCTCGGACAGCGAGAGGACGGCGCCGATCGAGCGCTGCTCGCCGCGGATGCAGCGGGCCGAGAGCTGCGTGCGGACGCGGGGCGCGCTGCGCGGCGTGCTCTCGAGGGCCGACTGGATCATCTCGTAGACGGCGCCGAGGCGCGCCGGGCGGCGCGTCGTCGCGAAGATGCGGGCGTCGTCGGCGGTCGCGTTCCGCGCCGAGGCGATCAACAGGATGCGGCGATCGGCCTCTTCGTCGGGGCCGGGCAGCTCGGACAGGCGATCCTCGTCGACGAGCCAGAGGCCGCAGGCCCCTCTCGCCTCGTCGGCCACGCGCTCGGAGTCGAGGTCGACCATCGTGTAGCCGAGCGCACGGAGCGCCTCGAGGACGCGCGGCGCGAGGCTCTTTGGTCCGATGCGGAAGCCGATGCGGCGCCCCAGGATGCCAGGCTCGTAGACGGTGTCGTGCATGCGGCGCTCATCGGTGCGACGTTGTGCTGCGTGGAGTCCAAACGCGAAGTCGGGGAGCGGCTTGCCATGGGAGCGGAGGCGTTGGCGCCGCAGCGCAATCGGGGACGCTTCGCACCGTCGACGACGGGGCGCGCGCATCCCGGGACGCTGCTCGCCGCCTTGTTATGCTGGCTGGACGCCCGCTCGCGAAGGGCCTCGGTCGCGCTCCGATTGGAGGACGTCGATCGCGAGCGCTCGAAGCCGGAGCTCGTCGAGGCGATGGTGCGCGACCTCGCCTGGCTCGGGCTCGACTGGGACGAGACCGAACGCCAGTCCGAGCAGCGCGAGCGACACGAGGCGGTCCTCGAAGACCTCGTCGGCGCGGGTCGCGTCTACGCCTGCGATTGCAGCCGGGCCCGGATCCGCGCCGCGGGCGTGCTCG
>JBIPOQ010000353.1:0-4406 GCA_044379055.1 Myxococcota bacterium | reverse complement strand
GATGCATCCCCGGCTCGCCTTCGATCTCCTGCGACTCACCGCCCTCCACGGCAGACCCTTCCTGCGCCGCCTTCGCAAGGCACAGCGGGCGCTGGCCCACTTCCACTTCGCCGAGCAGCTCGAGGCGGCGTTCCCGGATCGCGTGATCGTGCTGCACGACGGGTTCGTGCAGTGTCTCTGGTCCCTCGTCATCGAGTCGAAGAGCCTGCGCGGGGGCGAGGTCCTCGAGCGCCTGGTCGGGGAGTACTACGGCGCCCTCGATCCCGTGCTGGTGGTCCTCGAGATCGACGACGAGAGCGCGACCCGGCGTGTGTTCGATCGGGTCTCGAAGGGGCGCTTCAATCGCGAATCGAGCCCGGCCACGCGGGAACGTTTCCCGGAATGGCTCGCCTTCCACCGGGCGATCGTCGGCCTCTTGCCGAAGGGGCTCGTCGTCCTCCCGATCGACGCGAACGCGGACGGCGAGACCGTCGCGCGGCGGGCCTGGGCGGCGATCCGGGAAGGGGCCCGGCGCGACACGGCCCGCGTCGAGCGGCGCGTCGAGGTCGACTACGGCGCTCTCTACCCGATCGACTGCCGTTCGTAGGGCCTTTCGCGCCTCCGGGTCTCTCGTTCCTGCGCTCGTGGAGGCTTGGACTCGCTCTGGAGAACGGCGTTGCTCTTCCAGAGCGACCGCCGTGCGTGCCATGGGCTGCTTCGGTCGCGCCGGTCCCGAGGACGCTCAAGCCGACGTGCGTACGGGGCCGAGCGATCGCAGCGGCCATCGCCGTCGCGTCGAACGAATCGCGAGAAGCGCACAGACCGCGAGTGCGGCGGCCTGGATCGGCGGAATCGACTCGCCGTGGGCGGAGATGGTGGCTGCGCGAAGCGCCTGCTCGATCGCGGTCCGGGCGAACACATCGACCATCAGCCCGGCGGCGATCGCCATGCCCAGCACCATCCCGGCGTAGAGACCGACCGCGCCCCATCCGAAGCGACGGCTCACCCAGCCGATCGTCGCCAGATTGGTGGCCGGGCCGACGAGCAGCAGGACGAGTGCGGCGCCGGGCGAGAGGCCCTTCAACACCAGCGCGGCCGCGAGCGGCGTCGCGGCGCTCGCGCAGAGATAGAGCGGGGCGCTCGCGACGGCGACGAAGAGCAGGGGCATGAGCCCGCTCCGGCCCGCGAGGAGGGAGGGAATGAGGTCGTCGGGAAGCAGGGCGGTGACGAACGCAGCCGTTCCGAGGCCCAGGACGAGGGAGGGGAAAAGATCGTCGAAGAGCGTTCCGAAGCCGAACTGAAGTGTGCGGCGCGCCCGGATGGCGAAGGACTCGCCGCTCGTCCCATAGGAATGTTCCGATTCGGCTCGTGCGATCACACCGCGAAGGGAATCGGTTGCAGGAAGAGCATGGTCATGGCGACAGGCATGCCCTGCGTGGGCCGCCGACGGGACATCGGTCGGCGCCGGGCCGACGATCGGGGCCCGCCCCAGAACGAGCGATACGAGGCCGGCGGCGATCGCAGTCGACATGGCGACGACCGGTCGCACGATGGCCATCGTAGTTCCGAAGAGTCCCCAGGTCAGCGCGATCGACTCGATGCTGGTCTCGGGCGTCGAGATCAGGAAGGCGAGCGTCGAGCTGCGGCCGGCGCCCTTGCGGTGCAGGGCATCGGCCGTCGGGACGACGGCGCAGGAGCAGAGAGGAAGCGGAAGGCCGACGAGCGAGGCCAGAAAGACTCCGCCGATCCGTTCTCCGCCGAGCCGCCTCGCGATCCATCCGCTCGGGACGAACTCGTGGAGCAGCCCGGCGAGAAGGAACCCGACCAGGAGATAGGGGGCGCTCTCGGCGCAGAGGTGGAGAGCCTGATCGGCGATGCCGATCGCTCGCTCGATCATCGTTGGATCTCCGACGTTCTGCCGTACGTCCTCGAGACGGAGTGCCGTTCGATCCGTCCGGGTTCCCTGCATTTTTCGAGTGGCGCGACGTTTTCGGCGGGGAACTCGTGAAGTCCTGACGGCACTTCGCGATGGAGCTGCACCCCTGGCCGAAGCTCGGCCGCGGACGAGCCCGAAGCGGAGTCCGATGTCGTCATCCTGTTCGTTCGAGGCCGACCTCTCCGGGCTTTCCCGCATCCGGCGGGAAGGCGTTCAGATCGTGGTCGTTCCGCGCAAGCTGCCCGATTCGCTCTTCGTCCCGGAGGAGACGCTGGCTTCGATCGGGCCCTTCGAGGGGCATGCGAGCGTGCCGATCGTGCGGGGGCGCCCTGGCGATCCCAGCCCTCTCTTTCCGGAGCTCGCTGGACTGCCGTTCGTGGAGGGGCTCCGCCGCGACGTCCTCGAGCTCTCCCGAGTCTTTGCGGAACTCGGCGGGCTGTCGGCCGTCCACGTCTCGCTCGAGATCCTCGGCCATGACGCCTGCCGGAAATGGCATGTCGATCGCGTCGGGATGCGTCTGCTCGTGACCTATGCCGGCCCGGGCACCGAATGGGCGCTCGCCGACGGCGTCGACCGGAGCTGGCTCGGACAGGGCTCGCTCGACCTCGACACGGCGAACGACCGGATCGTGTTCGACCATGCGGCGATCCGGCGTGCCAACGTCGGAGACGTGCTGCTCTGCAAGGGGGAGATCTTCGAAGGGGAGCCGGGGCGGGGGCTCGTCCACCGTTCGCCCCCGGTCCGGCTGGATGCCCGATGGCGGATGCTGCTGCGCATCGACGAACGGGGCTGCGGCGAATGAGCGCACCGAGCGTCCCGCTCGCGCTCGCCCTCGGACTCGCGATGGGCGTTCGACATGCCGTCGATCCGGATCACCTCGCGGCGGTGCTGGCCCTCAGCCAATCCGGGAGGCGGTCGGGGCGGGTCGTCGCCTCGGCGCTCGCCTGGGGGCTCGGGCATTCGCTGACGTTTCTCTTCTGCGCGATTGCCGTCGTGACGTTCGGGTTCGCGCCGCCCGCCGGATTCGAGGATGCCGTCACGCTCGCGGTGGGGCTGACGTTGATCTTGCTGGGTCTCCTGGCGATCCGTCGCAGTGTCCGCGACCGGAGCGGCGGCTCCCCCGCGGAGGATCGCTCCGAGAGTCTGCGGCGCCGGGCCTTTGCGGTCGGCGGCATTCACGGGCTCGCGGGCTCCCATGCGGTCGCGCTCCTTGCGCTCGCGACGATTCGCGATCCCCGGGTCGCCGCGGCGCATCTGTTCGTGTTCTGCCTCGGGACGCTGCTCGGGATGGCGGCGATCGCCTTCGTGCTCTCCCGTTCGATCGAACGGGCGACCGGAAGTGGTCGCCTGATCGGGGGGCTCGTATCGCTGTTGGCCGGCGGGGCGAGCATGGTGGTCGGCTTCATGCTCGTCGGCGAGCTGATCGAGTACTAGGTCATTTCGTGAAAGGAAGGACGGAAATGGTCGAAGGATCTCGCGATCGGATCCCGGTGACGGTGCTGACGGGGTTCCTCGGGTCGGGCAAGACGACGCTCCTCAATCGGATCCTGACGGAGCAGCACGGCCTGCGGATCGCCGTCATCGAGAACGAGTTCGGGGAGATCGGGATCGACCAGGCTCTCGTCATCAACGCCGACGAGGAAGTCTTCGAGATGAACAACGGCTGCATCTGCTGCACCGTGCGCGGCGACCTGATCCGCATCCTCGGGAGCCTCGCGAAGCGGCGCGAGAAATTCGATCACGTGATCCTCGAGACCACGGGCCTCGCGGATCCCGGTCCGGTGGCCCAGACCTTCTTCGTCGACGACGAGATCGGGAGGAGCTTCCGGCTCGACGGCATCGTGACCCTGGTCGATGCGAAGCACGTCGGTCTCCATCTCGACGAGAGCGAGGAATGTCGCCAGCAGATCGCCTTCGGCGACGTCATCCTCCTCAACAAGACCGATCTGGCGGACGAGGCGACGCTCGCTGCGCTCGAGGCGCGCATCCGATCGATGAACGCCCTGGCCCGGATCGAGCGATGCGAGCGCGCCGGGGTCGAGGTCCGCCAGGTGATCGACATCGGCGGCTTCGATCTCGCCCGGGCACTCGAGACGCGGCCGACCTTCCTCGAGCCCGAGTATCCCTTCGAATGGGCGGGGATCTTCGAGCTCGAGCCCGGTTTCCATCCGCTCGCGCTCCAGCCCGGCCCGGATCCGACGATGACCTTGATGTGCCGGCCCTTCGCGGCGGAGGCGGGGCAGAGCCTCGAAGCGCTCGCGGAAGAGGTCTTCCTGGCTTTCTCCGAGCGAAACAAGCCCGTCGCGCTCGGCGCGAACCTCGAGCCGGGAGCCCGGGTCGCCACGCTTCGCCTCGAAGGCCCCGGTGAAAAGCGCTTCGAGCTCCGCATCCGGGAGAAGGGCCGTTATGTGCTCTTCACCCAGCACCGCCCCGAGGAGTTCGCCCTCGCGCTCCTCGACGCATCGGGCCGGGCGATCGTACCGATCGAGGA
>JBIPOQ010000352.1:0-4418 GCA_044379055.1 Myxococcota bacterium | reverse complement strand
ATCGTCGCCGACTCCGTGCAACAGCTCGACGACCGCTACCGCTTCCAGTCGCTCTCTCTCGTCTGCGGCAGCGACGGCCCGCCCAACGCGCGGGTCAAGCTCGAGATCGATGGCGCAACGCAGGAGCGCGAGGCCTCGGGCGTCGGCCCCGTCGACGCGATCTTCCGCGCCATCGCGGAGCTGACGGCGACGGGCAGCGAGCTGATCCGCTACCAGGTCCATGCGGTGACGGCGGGGCTCGACGCGCAGGGCGAGGTCTCGGTCACGATCGAAGAGGCCGGGCGGCGCGTGATCGGGAATGGCGTGCATGAAGACGTCATGGTCGCGAGCGCGAAGGCATACGTGCATGCGCTCAACAAGCTCGAGTGGCACAAGGCGCGAAGACAGGCGAGCGAGCCGAAAGGGATCTAGCAGTCATGGCAGAGCGAATCGTCCTCCTCCCCGGCGACGGCATCGGCCCCGAAGTCACCGAGCAAGCCCGCCGCGTCCTCGTCGCCGCCGGCAAGCCCGTCGGCCTCGCCTTCGACTTCACGACCGAGCTGATCGGCGGCTGCTCGATCGACGCCCATGGCACGCCGCTCCGCGACGAGGTCATCGCCCTCTGCAAGCAGAGCCGCGCCGTCCTGCTCGGCGCCGTCGGCGGCCCGAAATGGGACGCGATGCCGGTGAACGTCCGGCCCGAGAAGGGCCTCCTCGGGATCCGCAAGGCGCTCGGGCTCTTCGCGAATCTGCGGCCGGCGGCGGTGTTTCCGGCGCTGGTGAACGCGTCGGCGCTGCGGCCGGAGATCGTCGACGGGGTCGACATGCTGGTCGTGCGCGAGCTGACGGGCGGGATCTACTTCGGCGAGCCGCGCGGACGCGAGGGCGCGAAGGGCGCGCGCCGGGCGTACAACACGATGGTCTACGACGAGCACGAGGTCGCGCGCATCACGCGGGTCGCCTTCGAGCAGGCGCGCCTGCGCCGCAAGCACGTCACCCACGTCCACAAGGCGAACGTCCTCGACACCTCCCAGCTCTGGGTCGAAGTCGTCGACGAGATCGCGAAGGAATACCCGGACGTCGAGCTCGCGCATCAGCTCGTCGATTCCTGCGCGATGTTGATGGTCCAGCAGCCGAAGAAATTCGACGTCATCGTCACCGAGAACCTCTTCGGCGACATCCTCTCCGACGAGGCGGCGATGATCACGGGCTCCCTCGGCATGCTGCCCTCGGCGTCGCTGGCGAAGGGCGGCTTCGGCCTCTTCGAGCCGGTCCACGGCTCGGCCCCCGACATCGCCGGCAAGGACATCGCGAACCCGCTCGCCGCGATCCAGAGCGTCGCGATGCTGCTCGAGACGGCCTTTACGGCCGAGGGCGGGGCGAAGGCGGCGGCGGCGGTACGGCGGGCGGTGACCGCGGTCCTCGATGCGGGACACCGCACGGGCGACCTGCTGCTGCCCGGCGAGAAGCGGGCCACGATCGGCTGCAAGCGGATGGGGGACCTCGTGCTCGAGGCCCTCGAGCGGGGCTAGTCGCCGCGTGAGCCAATCGACTTCGAAGTCTTCCGGGCGCCGCATCATCGTCTACGGCGTGACGGGGCAGCTCGGCCACGAGCTCGTCGAGGAGCTCGACGCGAGCGGCTGGCCGATCGCCGAGCTCGTCGGGGTCGCGACGCCCGCGAGCCTCGGGCAGGAGTTCGACTTCCGCGGCGAGGCCCTCGACGTCGTCGCCGAGGCGCCGGTCCTGAAGGGCCGCGACCTCGTCTTCATCTGTACGCCGAAGGGGGCGGCCCTCGAGATCGTGCGCCAGGCGCTGCTGGCGGAGGTGCCCTGCATCGATTGCAGCGGGGCGCTCGCAGGGCAGGCGGCGGTGCCGCTCGCGCATCCGAAGGCGACGGGGCTCGAGTCGGCGCCGGTCGTCTCGATCGGCGCGAGCACGACCCTCGCCTGGCGGCCGGTGCTCGAGGCCTTGGCCTCTGCGGCGGGCATCGCGCGGCTCTCGGCGACGATCCTCTCGAGCGCCGCGGCCTGGGGGCGCGAGGGCATCGCTTCGCTCTCCGACGAGTCCATCGCGCTCTTCAATCAATCCGAGGCGCCGTTCATCGGCCCGGCCGGGCGTCCGATCGCTTTCGACGTGCTGCCGGGCGGGGCGATCGATCTCGATCGGGTGCGGGCCGAGCTCGCGCGGGAACGGGGCGATGGGCTCCGGCTCTCGCTCGGGGCGCTGCAGGTCCCGACCTTCACGGGGGAGGGCGCCGTGCTCGCCGTCGAGCTCGAGCGGGCCCTCGGCCGCGAGGCTCTCGAGCAGGCGCTGGCCGCGCGCAGCGAGCTCGTCTTCCGCGATGGGCCCTCGCTCCGGGACGCCCTCGGCGGCCCTTCGATCCTGATGGGTCCGGTCGAGGCGGATCCGGCCGGGGCCGAGGGGCTCGCCTATCGGCTCTGGCTCGCGAGCGATCCGCTCCGGCTCGTCGCCCACGCAGCACTCGCGGCCGCAGGGCGACGGCTCGGGCTCGAGTAGGGCGGGGCCCCGCGCGATGGACGACGAAGCCCCGCAGACGCCGTCCGAGGACCCGCCGGAGAGCGCGCTGCGCGGCTTCCGTCTCGTTCTCGAGTACGACGGCCGGGCCTTCGAGGGCTGGCAGGTCCAGGCGGGGAGCCGCCCGGCACGGACCGTCCAGGGCGTCCTCTCCGAAGCCCTCGCCACCATCGGCTGTCCCGGGGCGCGGATCCAGGCGGCGGGTCGCACCGATACCGGCGTCCATGCCGAGGGGCAGATCGTGAGCCTCGCGCTCGAGCGGGGCCTCGAGCCGCGGGTCCTGCTCCGGGCCCTCAATGCGCGCCTGCCGGAGGACGTCGCCGTCGTCGACGTCTGCGAGGTCGAGGCGGGCTGGCGCGCGGCCGACGCCGCCCGGGCCAAGCTCTACCGCTACCGGATCTGGAACGGGGCGACCCGATCGCCGCTCCGGGCCGCCCGCTTCGCCTGGATCCCGGAGCCCCTCGACCTCGACCGGATGCGGGCCGCCGCCGGGGCCTTCGTCGGGACCCACGACTTCAGTGCGCTCCGCGCCGCCGGGTCCTCGGCCCGGACGAGCGTCCGGACGATCCATTCGATCGAGTGGACCGGCGCCGCCCGCCAGGAAATCGCCCTCGACGTCCTCGGGGCGGGCTTCCTGCGCCACATGGTCCGGAACCTCGCCGGCACCCTGATCGAGGTCGGCCGGGGCCGCTTCGAGCCTTCCGACATGCCCCGGATCCTGGCCTCCCTGGACCGGGGCCAGGCCGGCCCGACCGCCCCGGCCCATGGGCTCACCCTGGTCCGGGTCTGGGACGGCTTCGGCGATTGACGGCGCCCGTCCCGTCGGGTAAACATGCGCCCTCCCGAAGACCCCGTCCGGGGCCTCGGGATCCGTCTGCCTTCTTCGATGCCTGAGGTCGATTCCTGAGGTCGAGGGTTGGGTTTTGTGCCGGTGCCCAGAGCCGGTGGGAGTGGATCACTCGAGATGCCGAAGCGAGCTTTTGCGGCGACCCGTAGCGTCACCGCCGACCAGATCGAACGCCGATGGTACGTCGTCGATGCCCAGGACTTGATCCTCGGCCGCATGGCGACGCGCATCGCGATGATCCTGCGTGGGAAGCACAAGCCTTCCTTCACGCCCCATACCGATACCGGCGACCACGTCATCGTCGTCAACGCGGACAAGATCGTGCTGACCGGTCGCAAGCGCGAGCAGAAGACCTACTACCGCCATACGGGCTACCTCGGCAGCGTGAAGTCGATCACGGCCGACAAGCTGCTCGCCTCGGCGCATTCCGACCGCGTCGTCCGGGCGGCCGTCCGCGGCATGCTCCCGAAGAACCACCTCGGCCGCGAGATGCTCTCGAAGCTTCGCGTGTACGCCGGCCCCGAACATCCCCATGCCTCGCAGCAGCCGGAGGTCCTCACCGTTGGCTAGTCCCTCGTTCATCATCACGGCGACCGGCAAGCGCAAGACCTCCGTCGCCCGAGTCCGGCTCAAGCCCGGCACCGGCATGATCCGCGTCAACGGCCGCGAGCTCAACGAGTACTTCCCGCGCGAGGCGCTCCAGATCGTCGTGCGCGGCCCGTTCGACAAGACCGAGACCCTCGGCCGCTACGACATCGACGCCAACATCGACGGCGGCGGCACGTCGGGCCAGGCCGGCGCCCTGCGCCACGGCATCGCCCGCGCGATCGAGAAGCTCGATCCCGCCGCGCGACCGACCCTCAAGCGAGCCGGCTACCTGACCCGCGATCCCCGCAAGAAGGAACGCAAGAAGTACGGCCAGAAGGGCGCTCGCGCGCGCTTCCAGTTCTCGAAGCGCTAGAGCGCTCCGCCGCGCGAGAACGCTCGCGTGGATCCGCATCGACGACGGCCAGCCTGGCAACGGGCTGGCCGTTCTCGTTTCGGGGGCGGTCTCGAG
>JBIPOQ010000351.1:0-4423 GCA_044379055.1 Myxococcota bacterium | reverse complement strand
GCTCGGTCTTCGAACCGCCCTCCTGGAAGAATCCGCGGGCGACCGGTCCTGCGCGCCGCTCGCGGCCGCGAAGCAGATCGGTGCGCAGCGAGGCCGTGTCCCGCTCCCGGGCGCCGTAGCGGACGGCGAGATTCGAATGGTGCAGCGCGGCGTCACGGTCGCCGATCCAGGCATAGGCCTGCGAGAGGCCGCGATGCGCCTCGGCGTTCTCCGGATCCCGCTCGAGCACGGCGTCGTACTCCGCGATCGCCGCCCGCGCATCCTGCCGCTTCGCCCCGACGAGTCGAGCGAGCTTGAGACGCACGTCGAGATCGTCGGGCCGCTCCCGGACCAGCACGCGGTACTGCATCACCGCCTCGGCCCGATGGGCCTCCGACGACGAGAGCAGGTCGGCGAAGGTCTCGCGCACGGCGGGGTCGGGTCGACGAGCGACCGCCTCGCGGTAGGCGTCGATAGCCCGATCCCGCTTGCGCGGATCGGCCCCGAGCAGCTCCGCGTACTTCAGACGGAGCGCGGCGTCGTCGGGCCGCCGGGCGACGAGCGCGGCGTAGCGCCGGGCCGCCTCGTCGCTCCTCGGATCCTGGCGCGCGATCATCTCGGCGAGCTTTCGCTGGATCTCGATGTCGCCGGGGCGCTCCTTCTCGAGGCTCCGGTACTCGCGGATCGCCTCGTCGAGATGACGCGGGTCCCAGACCAGGAGCTCGCGATACTCCGCCCGCCAGGTCGTCTCGCCAGGCTTCGCCGCGAGGAGCTTGCGGTATTCGACGAGCGCGTCGTTCAGCTGTCCGCGGTCCTGAGCGAGGAGACGGGCGAGCTTGTGGCGCCGGGTCAGGTCTTCGCGGCGGGCGAGGCCCATGCGGTAGTAGCGGATCGCGTCCGCACGACGATAGGCGTAGCGCTCCCAGCCGAGGAAGTCGGCCTGCTTGAACGCCACGTCCGGATCGTCGTCGAAGCGCGCGAGGTAGCGGTCGTAGGCCTCGATCGCCTTGGTCGTCAGGCCCTGCTTCTCGTTCGCGACGCCGAGCTGCTTCAGGGCCTCGCGATTGTCGGGGTTGAGATCGGCGGCCTTCTCGTAGGACTCGATCGCCGCCCGGTAGTTGCCGATCTTCATGTTCGCCCGCGCGCGCAGGACGTACCACCACTCCGTTCCCGAAGCCGGCTCCTCCGCCGCGCGGGCGCCCCCCGCCACGAGCAGGATCGCGATCATCACACCCCAGACCTTCCGCCACTCAAGAGATCGCAAGCTCGTCCACCACCCTTCCCGAATCCTCCGGCTCCGCGACGAACGCGATGCCGACGCGCCAGAGGGAAAACCAGAAACGCCGGACGTGCACCGTCCGGCCGATCCTCGTCGCGCCGTCCCGTCCGACGACGCGCCAGAGCCCATCGGTTCGCGGCGCCGCGCCGCCGCCGACGACGAGACCGAGCCCGTGCGGCGAGCGATCTCGCAGCCAGACGCCGTGCTCGGCACCCGCGAGGCGCCAGCGCGCCCGGCCGAACGTGCGGCGCCGCGGATGCCGCCGCCGCGTGCGACGCGAAGACCGGAGGTAGCCCGCGAGCGAGAGCACGAACGAGACGACCGCCATCGGATAGCTCCGCGCCTGTCGTCGGTGCGCAGACTCCCAGGTCTTCGGATCCGCGAAGACCCCGAGCAGGAGCGCGTGGTTCTCCGCATCGCCGCGGTCGACGAAAGCGAGTCCCAGTCGCGTCCGACCCGCGACCCGCTCCTGATAGGCGACGCGGGCTCGCAGCCGGATCGGCTTGTCGAGCCCGAGGTCGAGGGCGAACGTCGGGGCGAGCTCGACCGGTGCGTCGAGCAGGAGGGCGCAGCCGCCGATCCCGACGTCGGTCGTCCAGGCCTCGATCGGGCGGCCCCCCGACGCGACGGGCTCCTCGACGTGAAGGCGGACCGGAAACGCGCGCGACACGCGCTCCTCTTCGCGTCGCTGCGGCCGCTCCCAGGCGATCATCAGCCCCCCGAGCAGGAAGAGCAGGTTGAGACCCGACCAGACCAGATTGAAGACGTAGGCGTCCTGCTCGACCCCGAACTCGGCGAGCTCGAAGAGGCCCTTGGCCATCGCGAAGGCGGTGAGACCGGCGAGCACGAGCGTCCAGCGGGCGGAACGCCAGTCGAAGCGGTGACTCTGGCTCGTGATTCCCTTCGGTGTGACCTGGAAGCCCAGGGATTTCGGCAGCAGGAGGTCGAGCATCGAACGCGCGAGCGGCGCGCTCACGGCGCTCTCGTAGAACGATCCCCAGAGCGGGCGCGACCAGCCGGGGATCAAGACGGACGAGATCATCGGCAGCACGACGAGATAGGGGATCAGGAGCGCCGTCAGGACGGAGACGTCCGAGAGGATCGGATGGAGGTGGAACAGCAGGTAGTAGAGCGGCGTGATCCAGAAGATCACGCGGGGAATCGGATAGAAGAAGTGGTACAGCGACGCGAAGTAGCCGAAGCGCTGTCGCAGCGAGAGGCCGCGGCAGAAGAGCGGGTTGTCGCGGAAGAAGATCTGCAGACAGCCGAGCATCCAGCGGCGGCGCTGGACGATGTAGGACGCGAGGTTCTCGGCCGAGAGCCCGACGGCGATGTCGCGATCGACGAAGGCCGATTTCCAGCCGGCGGCGTGGACGTATTGGCTCGTGTGGATGTCCTCGGTGATCGAGAGGAGCTTGAAGCCACCGACCGATTCGAGGGCCGCGCGGCGGAAGACGGCGCCGCTGCCGACGAAGAAGGCGCCGCCCCAGCGGTCGCGCTCGGACTGGATGCCGTGGTTGAACATGTCCTGCTCGTTCGGGATGCGACCGGCGGAACGGAAGGCGTGCTGGAAGACGTCGGGATTGCGGAAATGGTGCGGCGTCTGGACGAAGCCCATCTTCGGATCGATGAAATGGGGCACGGTCTCTTCGAGGAAATCCCTCGTCGGGACGTGGTCGGTATCGAAGATGACGACGAGCTCGCCGTCGGTCCGCGCCAGGGCGTTGTTCAGATTGCCGGCCTTGGCGTGGGATTTCGGTCCGCGCCAGTAGCTCGCGCCGAAGCGACGGGCGAGCGCTTCGACCTCCTCGCGGTGGCCGTCGTCGCAGACGTGGAGTCGCGCATTCGGGTAGTGCATGGCGCGCGCGGCGACGAGCGTCCGCTCGAGGATCTCGAGGGGCTCCTTGTAGATGGGGATCATGACGTCGACGGTCGGCGCGAAGCCCGGCGCCTCGGGTCGCTCGCGCCGCGACCGTCCGCCGAAGCCCGTCTGGACGACGAGCAGCACGACGGACAGGAAGCAGTAGAGCTCGGCGAGCCAGAGCGAGTACGAGATGAAGGGCCCCGCCGGCTCGATGAAGTTGAGCGTCTCGCGACCACGCCAGACGAGATAGAGACCGCAGACCGCGAAGGCCGCCGCGAGGAACGCGAAGCGCAGGGGCGGCTCGAAGCGCGTGCCCCGGGCGAGCAGGACGAGCGGAAACAGCACGAGGCAGGCCGCGAAGGGCCACTTCGGGAAGCTCGCCTGGAACGCGCGACCGTCGAAGGGCAGCAGGAAGCCGAGCCACTCGTCCCAGGTCCGCGCGAGACCGAGGGACAGGGTCTCGTCGAAGGCCAGCCAGTTGTGCAGGTAATAGGGCGTGTCGCGGCCGACGAGCGCCTTCTGCCAGAGCGCGTCGAGCTTCTCGGTCCTCAGGGACTCGGCGAACGCCGGGTCGACGACGTCGGCGAGGGCGTGGACCGTCGCGTAGAGCGGCAGCGCCTCGAGCTTCGAGAGCGCCGTCCCGTCCGGCTGGTAGCGGTCGTAGAGCCGGCCATCCCGGCGATAGGCCTCCCGGAGCGGGGCCAGCATCTTCTCGCGGAGCTCCGACTCGAGGCTCCAGTGCCAGCGCCAATCGGCGGCCATGCGCCAGTAGAGCGGGAAGACGTCGTAGCCGAAGTCGCCGATGGCCCGGGTGCGCGGATGCTCGAGGCGGAGCGCCTCGTTCTCGCGATCGAAGTAGATGCGCTCGGGCGGAAGGTCGAGATCCTTCTCGACGAAGACGAAGCGCAGGACGTCGTAGACCGTATCGGCGACACAGGACCAGTCGTGCTCGCGATCGACCTTCGCAAAGAAACGATAGGCGTAGGGCGCCAGATAGCCGAGGTGGATCACGGGGACCCTCTCGCGCTTCGACCAGTCGCCGGCGGTGACGTAGCAGGCGTCGCCGACGACGAGGATCTCCTGCTCCCAGACGTCGTCGAGGATCGCGAGCGCCTCCTCGGCGTACTGCGGCTCTTCGAAGCGGCTCGCGGCGATCAGCAGCGCGAGGGCGATGTCGGTATCGGCGTCGGTCGCGGCGTTGCGGTCGAGGACCCGGCCCTTCCACTTCCAGCTGAAGAGCGCGTCGCCCCGCCCGCGGAGATGGTCGGTCGTCCAGCGCCAGACGGCGTCGAAGGTCTCGC
>JBIPOQ010000350.1:0-4430 GCA_044379055.1 Myxococcota bacterium | reverse complement strand
GTCCTCAAGGCGCAGGGCGTCGAGAAGGGCGACCGGGTCTGCCTCTACATGCCGATGATCCCCGAGCTCGCGATCGCGATGCTCGCCTGCACGCGGATCGGCGCGCCGCATTCGATCGTATTCGGCGGCTTCTCGGCCGACGCGCTGCGCGACCGCATCAACGACGCGGAGGCGAAGCTCGTCGTGACCGCCGATGGCGGATACCGCAAGGGCGCCAAATTCGGCCTCAAGGCGACCGTCGACGCGGCGGTCGAGCAGACGCCGTGTGTCGAGAAGGTGATCGTCGTCGAGCGGACGAAGCAGCCCGTCGAGATCCGGCCGGGCCGCGATCTCTGGTGGCACGAAGAGATGGCCCGGGCATCGACGGATTGCAAGCCCGCGAAGCTCGACGCCGAGAATCCGCTCTTCCTGCTGTACACCAGTGGCACGACCGGCAAGCCGAAGGGCATCCTGCACACGACGGGCGGCTACCTGACCCAGGTCACGACGACCTTCAAGGCCGTCTTCGACATCAAGGACACCGACGTCTTCTGGTGTACCGCCGACATCGGCTGGGTCACCGGCCATTCCTACGTCGTCTACGGCCCGCTCAGCAACGGGGCCACGACCGTCATGTACGAAGGCACGCCGACCCATCCCGGCCCCGACCGCTGGTGGAGCCTGATCGAGAAGTGGGGCGTCACGATCTTCTACACCGCGCCCACCGCGATCCGGACCTTCATCCGCCTCGGCGACGAGCATCCCGCGAAGCACGACCTGTCGTCGCTGCGCCTGCTCGGCAGCGTCGGCGAGCCGATCAATCCGGAAGCCTGGATGTGGTACCAGCGCGTGATCGGCGGCAAACGCTGCCCGATCGTCGACACCTGGTGGCAGACGGAGACGGGCGGGATCATGATCACGGCGCTCCCCGGCGCCGTCGACACGCGCCCGGGCTCCGCGACCTTGCCCTTCCCCGGCATCCATGCGGAGATCCTCGACGACAAGGGCAAGCCCGTGAAGGGCGAGGGCGGCGGCTTCCTCGTCCTGAAGCACCCCTGGCCCGGCATGCTGCGTGGCATCTGGGGCGATCCGGCGCGCTTCAAGGAGACCTACTGGAGCAAGTACGACAAGACGTACTTCGCCGGCGACGGCGCCCACCGGGACAAGAACGGCTACTTCTGGATCATGGGCCGCATCGACGACGTGATGAACGTCTCGGGCCACCGCATCGGCACGATGGAGGTCGAGAGCGCCCTCGTGTCGTCCCCGGACGTGGCGGAGGCGGCGGTCGTCGGCCGACCCGACGACCTGACCGGCACCGCGATCGTCGCCTTCGTGACGCCGAAGGGCACGACGACGCCCGACGACGCGCTGATCGGCCGCCTCAAGCAGCACGTGACGAAGGAGATCGGCGCGATCGCCCGACCCGCCGAGATCCGCTTCACGAACGCGCTGCCGAAGACGCGCTCGGGCAAGATCATGCGGCGCCTGCTGCGCGACATCGCCTCGGGCCGCGCCGTCGCGGGCGACACGAGCACGCTCGAGGACTTCAGCGTGCTCGCGCAGCTGCGGGCGAGCGACGAGGACTGAGTCCCGGGCGCCCGGGGCCCCCACCGACAAGGGAGAAGATGCGTGGGCGCGAACGAGCCGCCGGACCTCGAACGCTTCATGGCGGAGGTCCTGCGCCGGAATCCCGGCGAGCCCGAGTTCCACCAGGCCGTGCGCGAGGTCGCGCGCGACGTGCTCCCCCTCGTCGCCGATCGAAAGGACTATCGCGACGCGCGGATCCTCGAGCGCCTCGCCGAGCCCGACCGCGCGATCTCGTTCCGCGTCGCGTGGGTCGACGACGCGAACCAGGTGCAGGTCAATCGCGGACACAGGGTCCAGTGGAACGCCGCGATCGGGGCCTACAAGGGCGGGCTGCGTTTCGATCCGAGCGTCAATCCCTCGATCCTGAAATTCCTCGGCTTCGAGCAGACCTTCAAGAATGCATTGACGACGCTGCCGATGGGGGGCGCCAAGGGCGGGGCCGACTTCGATCCCCACGGCCGGAGCGACGGCGAGGTCATGCGCTTCTGCCAGGCCTTCATGTCCGAGCTCTTCCGCCACATCGGCCCGAATACCGACGTCCCGGCCGGCGACATCGGCGTCGGCGCCCGCGAGGTCGGCTTCCTCTTCGGCCAGTACCGCCGCCTCGCGAACGAGTTCACGGGCACCTTGACCGGCAAGGGCCTCGCCTTCGGCGGCTCCCTCGGCCGGACCGAAGCGACGGGCTTCGGGCTCGTCTACTTCGCCCGCGAGATGCTCGCGACCCGCGGCGACGAGATCCGAGGCAAGACCTGCCTCGTCTCGGGCGCGGGCAACGTCGCGCAGCACACGGCCGAGAAGCTCGTCGAGCTCGGCGCGAAGGTCGTCACGCTCTCGGACTCCGAAGGCTTCGTCCACGATCCCGCCGGTCTCGACGCCGAGAAGCTCGCCTGGGTGATCGACCTCAAGACCCGGCGACGCGGACGCATCCGCGAGTACGTCGAGAAATGGGGCGGGACCTTCCATGCCGGCCAGCGCCCCTGGAGCGTGCCCTGCGATCTGGCCTTTCCCTGCGCGACACAGAACGAGATCGAGGCGGCCGACGCCCGGCAGCTCGTCGCGAACGGCTGCCGCCTCGTCGCCGAGGGCGCCAACATGCCGTCGAGCGTCGAGGCGACGGAGATCTTCCTCGCGGCGCGCCTGCTCTTCGGACCCGCGAAGGCGGCCAACGCCGGCGGCGTCGCCGTCAGCGGCCTCGAGCAGAGCCAGAACGCGCTGCGGCTGTCGTGGACGCGGGAGGAGGTCGACGGGCGCCTGCTCGAGATCATGCGCAGCATCCACGCCCGCTGCGTCGAGCACGGGCGCGAGGGGAGCTTCGTCAACTATCTTCGCGGCGCGAATCGCGGGGGCTTTCTCAAGGTAGCGGACGCGATGCTGGCCCAGGGCGTGATGTGAGGCGGGGAAGGCTGCGGGATCGGCCGCTAGGGCTTCCCGCTGCGCCACTGTCCGAGTCGATCGCGCCAGACCTGGACGACGCCCCCGAGCTCGGGCTCGGGACCCGCGAGGGTCTCGCCGCTCGTCAGCTCGTGGAGGGTCCGCACGACGCCCTTGTGGGCGACGACGAGGGCGGATCCGACCCCCGACGCGCGCAGCCGCTCGAGCCCCCGCGCGATGCGCGCGCGAAAATCCTCGCGCCGCTCGCCGCCGGGATAGTCGAAGCGCGCGAGGTCGCGCTGCCAGATCGCGAAGAGTTCGGGATCGAGAGCCGCGATCTCCTCGCGCGTCAGGCCTTCCCAGCGCCCGAAATCGACCTCGCGGAAATCCGCCTCGATCTGGATCGGGCGATCCGGCGCGAGGATGCGCGCCGACTCCGCGGCGCGCGAGAGGGAGCTCGCCCAGACGACCTCGAAGGCCTCGTCCACGATGCGCTCGCGGGCGCGCCGAACCTGCTCGCGGCCGAGATCCGAGAGCGGAACGTCCGTCGCCCCGTAGTAGCGGATGCTCGACTGGCCCACGGTCTCGCCGTGGCGTACCAGGATGATCCGCTCGAGTCGCTCGGCCATGCCCGGACCTTCGCTTTCGCGCCGGGGCTCGTCAACGTCCGGAAGCCGCGTCGCGAGCCGGCGTCGTGACGGACGCGCTGCCGCCGATCGAGACGGCCGTCGAGGCCGCGCTCGAGGGCCGACTCGTGCGGCGCTACAAGCGATTCCTGGCGGACGTGCTGCTGCCCGATGGTCGCGAGATCACCGTCCACTGTCCGAATCCCGGCCGCATGCTCGGCACCCAGGAGCCCGGCTCCGCCGTCCGCTGCTCGACCCACGACGATCCGCGCCGGAAGCTGCGCCACACGCTCGAGATGATCCGCGTCGGCCCGACCTGGGTCGGCCTTTACGCCGCCCGCGCCAACGACGTCGCCGCCGCCGCCCTCGCGGCCGAGGCCTATCCGCCGCTGGCGGGCCACACGAAGATCGAGCGCGAGGTCGCGACGCCGGAGGGCTCGCGCTTCGACTTCCGCCTCTCGCGCGCGACGTCCGAGCCGGCGGGAAGCGAATCGCCCGCCGGTCGCGCCCCGACCTGCTGGGTCGAGGTCAAGAGCGTGACGCTCTGCGCCGAGGGTCGGGCGCGCTTTCCCGACGCGGTGACCGAACGCGGGCGGCGCCACCTCGTTCATCTCGCGAACCGCGTCCGCGCCGGCGAGCGCGCGGCGCTCTTGTTCGTCGTGCAGCGGGGCGACGCGGATTCGGTCGCCCCGGCGGACGACATCGATCCGGCGTACGGCGAGGCGCTCCGCGAGGCCGCCCTGGCCGGCGTCGAGGTCCACGCCTGGTCCGTCGACGTGACGCCGACGGCACTCTGCCTCGCGCGCGTCCTTCCGGTCCTGCTATGAAAGCGGGTGATGGCAAAGCCTTCGAAGCGCAAGGGAG
>JBIPOQ010000349.1:0-4431 GCA_044379055.1 Myxococcota bacterium | reverse complement strand
GAACTCGATCAGCAGGATCGCGTTGCGCACCGCGATGCCCGAGAGCGCAATGACCCCGATCATCGCCGTCGCCGTGAAGTAGACGGGGTTCGCGCTGCCGCCGACGTCGGCGCGGAAGAGGCCGAGCAGCCAGAAGCCGGGCAGGATCCCGATCAGGGTCAACGGGATCGAGATCATCAGGACCAGCGGCATCGAGGCGCTTCGGGTCTGGTAGACGAGCAGGCCGTAGATCCCGAAGAGCGCGACCGCGAAGGCCGCGCCGAGATCGCGGAAGACGTCGCGGGTGATCGCGAGCTCGCCCTCGCCGAACCACTCGACGGAGACCCCGGGCGGGAGCGACCACGGGAGCCCGCCGCCGCTCGACAGATAGGTCCGGCCGCGGAGCGGACGCGCCGGCTCCGCCGCGGCGGCCGCAGCGGGAAGGACTTCGACCGCGGCGGCGGAAACGGAGCCGGCGCCGTGCGATGCCGGCCCTCCGCCGCTCGCGAGCCGATCCGCCGCGATGTCGGCGACGACCTCGGCCGGCGGACGCCCGACGGGCTCCGCGTAGACGAAGGCGACGCGCCGCAGGTCCTTGCGGTAGATCGCGCGCTCGCGTGCGCGCTCCTCGAAGCGGCCGAGCTCGCCGAGGCGCACGGTCGGCGCGGCCGCGGCGCGCAGCCCGCCGCGCTCGGGATCCGATTCCTTCGCATAGCCCGGACGGCCCTGCAGCGGGAGCGATGCGAGGGCGGCCTCGCCCGTGCGGCGCGCGCGGGCGACGCGCAGGCGGATCGGAAGCGGATTGACCTCGCCGGCGCGGTGGATCTCGCCGACGTCGAGACCCTCGAGGGCGAGCGAGACGGTGCGCGCGACGTCCTCCGTCGCGACGCCGGAGAGCGCGGCCTTGGTTCGGCTCGTCTCGAAGACGAGGTGCTCGGCGGCAGCCTCGACCGTCGAGTCGACGTCGGAGACGGCGGGCTCGCGGGCGAGCCGGGCCGCGAGGCGCCCAGCCCCCTCGCGCAGCGCTTCATAGGGCACGCCGGGCTCGCCGTAGATCTCCGCCGTGATCGTCGACAACACGGGCGGCCCCGGCGGCACCTCGACGATCGCGATCCGCGCCCCGGCCTCCCGGGCGACGGCCTCGAGGGCCGGACGCCAGCGCAGCGCGAGCTCGTGGGAGCCCTCGGCGCGGACGTGTTTGTCGATCAACCCGATGCGCAGGTCCGCGACGTTCGGCCCCTCGCGCAGGAAGCTGTGGCGGACGAGGCCGTTGAAGTCCATCGGCGACGCCAGGCCGACGAAGGCGGACACCTCCTCGACTTCGGGCATCCCCTGGAGCATGGCCGTCAGCGCGCGCGCCACCGCCTCGGTCCGCTCGAGGGTCGCGCTCTCGGGCAGATCGATCACGACCTGCAGCTCGTTCTTGTCGTCGAAGGGCAGCATCTTGAGCGGCACGGCCCGAACCGCGGCGAGGGCGAGCGAGAAGACGAAGAGCACGGCGATCAGCCACAGGAATCGACTCGCCCGACGCCGGTCGTCGAGAAACGGCGTCAGGAGCCGCGCATAGATCCGCCGGATCGGATCGTTCGCGCCGCCGCCGGGCTCGGCGCCCGCATGCCCCGCCCCCGCTGCCGGGGCACGCAGGAGCTTGAAGGCGAGAAACGGGGTCACGCAAAACGCCACCGCCATCGACACCGCCATCGCGACCGGCACGTTGACGGCCATCGGCCGCATGTAGGGCCCCATCATGCCGGTGATGAAGAGCATCGGGACGAAGGAGATGACGACCGCCGCCGTCGCGAGCAGGATCGGCGGGCGGACCTCGTTCACCGCCCGCCGCACCGCCGCCCGCGTCACGCCTCCCCCGGCCTTCAGATGGCGGTGGATGTTCTCGACGTCGACGATCGGGTCGTCGACGACGAGGCCGAGGGCGAGGATCAGCGCGAAGAGCGTGACGCGATTGATCGTGAAGCCGAACGCGTAGTTGATCGCGAGGGTGAGGCCGAAGGTCAGCGGCACGGCGAGCGCGACGACCAGGCTCTCGCGGAAGCCGAGGGTCAGGACGAGCAGCGCGGTGACGATGACCATCGCCTCGAGCAGCGACCGGAGCAGCTCGTTGACCTTGTCGTTCGCCGTCTCGCCCTGGTCGCGCGTGATGCGGACATGGACGCCCTGCGGCAGGTGGGTCGGCGCCAGCGTCTCGAGCCGTGCGTCGAGGGCGCGTGCGACGGCGACGGCGTTCGTGCCGCGCTGCTTTGCGACGGCGATGTGGACCGCGGGATGACTCCGGCCCGACGGCTCGCCGGAGACCACCGGGGCGTCTTCTTCGAACGCATCGCCGCCCGGACCGCTGCCCGGATCGCCGGCCCCGAACGCGATCCAGGTCGCGCTGCGTCGCTCGTCCGGACCGTCGATGACCTGCGCCACGTCCCGCAGATGCACCGGAGTCGCGTCGACGACCTGGACGACCGCGCCGCGCAGGGCCTCGGCACTCTCGAAGCGCCCGCCCGCTTCGACGGAGACATGGCGATCGGCCTGATCGAAGCCCCGGGTCAGCGCACGCGCGTTCGAGATCGAGAGGGCCCAGGCGACGTCGAGGGGCGAGGTCCGGCGCGCCGCGAGGGCTTCGGGATCGAGCTCGACCGCGACGACCCGCGGTCGCCCGCCGTGGACCGAGGTCGCATTGGTCCCAGGGACGTCCTTCAGGCCGATCTCGAGCTCTTCGGCAATTCGCCTCAAGATGTGGTCGTCGACCTCGGGCGAGTCGCTCCAGAGCGTCGCGATCCAGATCGGCACGTCGTCGATCTCGACCGGCTTCACGACCCAGCCCGCGACGCTGCGGGGGATCCGGTCGACGTTCGCGTTCAGCTTCGAGTGGATCTCGAGCAGGCTCTCCTCGCGGTCTTCACCGACGAAGAAGCGGACGGTCACGACCGCCCGCCCCGGCTGCGAGATCGAGTAGACGTGCTCGACGCCGTCGATCTGGGCGAGGAGCTTCTCGACGCGGGTCGCGACGTGGCGCTCGATCTGGACCGCGGAGAGTCCCGGCGCCTCGACGAACACGTCGGCGAGGGGCACCACGATCTGGGGCTCTTCCTCGCGCGGCGTCGCCCAGAGGGCGATGACGCCGGCGATTGCGGCGATCGCCATTGCGAAGCCGGCGGGCGCCGGTCGCAAGAAGAGCGAGACGACGCGCGCGAGCCAGGAATCGTCGGGCGGTGAGCTCGTCATCTCCTACGATTGAAGCACGAAGCGTGCCCGGATCGCAGGGGCGTCCGCCGGCGCCGATTCATCGTTCAGAGCGGCATCCCGATGCGCCGCGCGAGCTCGGCGTGGGTCCGACGCAGCAGCGGCTCGCTCCGGCCGAAGGTGAGGCGGAATCCGGCCGGCGCGTGCTCGAGGCTCCGGCGCGCCTCCCGGGCGATCCGGTAGTCCTCGTCGTCGACGATCGCGAGGACCGCGCGGTGCATCGCTTCGACGTCTTCGCGCGAGGCGGCATCGGCGCCGGGCCGGCGATAGGTGGTGGCGAGCGTGACCGACTCGCCGACGGAGGCGCCGGGAAAGAGGCGGAACATCGAGACGACGGGGGTGCGGCCGTCGAGGGCGTGGGTGAAGGCGAAGGTCGTGTTCGGGAAGACCGCGTGGACCGCCTGGTAGCTCATGGCGGGCCACTCGCTCTCGGGCTTCTCGAGCAGGTCCTCGTAGTCGCGGCCAGCCCCGCTGTAGCGCTGGTGCAGGCCGTACTGGTCGAAGATCGCGACCTGGGGATAGAGGTTCCTCGAGAGCGAATCGCGGTGGAGCACGGCGACGTGGTAGACCTCGCAGAACGTGTCGTAGGCGAACTTCCAGTTGGCGGCGACGGGCAGCACGTCCTCGCAGACGCGCTCGAGCGCGCCGAGCTCGAGCGCCGCGAAGAGCGGCGCCGCATCGCCCAGGAAGTCGACGACGTCGATCGTCTCGTCCCCCGGCCGGGCCCGCACGAAGATCATGCCGCCCCACTCGCCGACGGGGACGCGCACGAGACGCGGCAGCGCGCCCGCGCCGCCTGCGCCGCCCTCGAAGGCGCGCGGGACGGGGCGGGCCGAGAGATCGCCTTCGAGATCGAAGGTCCAGGCGTGGAACGGACAGGTCAGTCGCCGCGTCGGCGTACAGTCCGACACGAGGCGCGCGCCGCGGTGGGGGCAGAGATTGAGGAAGGCGTTCAAATGGCCCTGCTCGCCGCGAACGACGAGGATCGGCGGCCCGGCCGCGTCGAACAGGATCCTGTCGCCGGGCCGCGCGAGCTCGCCCGAGAAGCCGACGAGCAGCGGCACGTCGCGGAAGACACGGGCACGCTCGGCCTCGAAGCGGACGGGATCGGTGTAGCTCGAGGCCGGAATGCCGGTCGGCGCGGGATCGAGGTCGGTCAGCTCCCCCGAGCGGATGTGGGCGACGAGCCGGCGCTGCATCGAG
>JBIPOQ010000348.1:0-4441 GCA_044379055.1 Myxococcota bacterium | reverse complement strand
CTTCCCGGCATCGTCGATGCCCTCGCCGAGCATCAGGTCGAGCAGATCGAGCACGCTCCGCCGATCGTTGCTCATCCGCCCCGGGAGCGTCGAGCGCAGCTGCGCCACGGCGACGCCGACGGCGAGGCGGCGCATCGTCGACTCGAACGCGTCGAGCGAGGTGTCGATCTGGGTGAGCGTGAACGAGGAGGGCGCGTTCGCGTCGCGCTTCGCCTGGGCGAGGCGCTGGGTCAGGGCACGACCGGCCTCGGCGATCTCGCGACCGGCGGCGGTCACGGCCGAGGGCGCCAGGGCGCCGAAGGGCGAGCGCAGGCGCTCCAGTCTCAGGTCGAGCGGGGCCGGGGTCGGGGGCGCGGCCTGGAGCCTGCGCGGGACGTTCTCGCTCGAATCGGACATGTCGATCGTCACCTCGGCGGGGAGGCCGCCCCGTGGAGAAGAGTCAGAAGGCCGGGCTGCCGACGGTGCAGCTGCCGATCACCTCCGGCTGCAGCAGCCAGGGATTGCAGCCGAGGCCGCCGACGGAGACGCCGCCGAGCGGATCCGGCTTCACGTAGCCCCAGAGCTGCAGGATGCCGTTGCCGTCGATGTCGGCGGCGGCGTCGGCGGTGTAGCCGGTCGCGTCGGGCGACGTCGCGACGGCATACGAGAAGTAGACGCGGCCCTCCGGGCTCCAGCCCATGTCGGCATAGGCCGTCCCGGCGATGTCGAAGGCCACCGCGTTCGGTCCCGGGATGAGCGCCGGCTCGGCATTGGCGGCCATGTAGGCGCCGTGCTCGGAGAAGTGGGCTTCCTGGACGACGCGGATCGCCCCGAGATTGGTCACGACCTCGGCGGACTTCGAGCGCAGCTGATAGCGGCCGAAGAGCGGCATCGCGACGGACGAGATCAGCCCGATGATCGCAACGACGATCATCAGCTCGATCAGCGTGAAGCCTGCGCGCGAGGTCGTCGCTTCGCGCCCGCGCGCGACGCGGGCGAGCAGCTCGCCGACGACCAGCGAATCGCCTTCGCCGCCCTGGTCTTCGGCGGGACTCTGGATCGCCCCGCTGAGCGCGAGGATCTTCTCCAGGCGCTCGCGCTGCGGCACGGTCAAGGCGGCAAAGGCGAGCACCAGTCCATCCTCCCCATCGTCGCGTTCGACGCCCGCCAGCACGACGAGCGGCTGCGTCTCGCTTCCGGCGTGGAGCGCGAGCCGCAGGACGTCCCCGACTGCGATCTCGGGATTCGCGGCGATTCGCATGCCGCCCAGACAGAGATCACGGCCCACCACGACGCGCGCCGCCTGGGCATCGAGAGCCACGACGCGCTGCTCGTACGGCACCCGGGCGGAGCGCCGCCGCTCGGCTTCGTGCTGCCGCGTCGGGTCCTCGTCGAAGGTCGATTCGGCGTCGCTCTCGTCCTCGTCGTCGAGCTCGAGCTCGAGGTCGAAATCGGTCTCGAGGACCTCGATCTCGGTGTCGGCCGCGTCGAGGCGCAACGAAACGATCTCGGCCTCCGGGCAGGGGGCGGGCAGGGCCGGCTCCGAGACGAGGGACGCGGTGGCGATCGGCCCGCTCGCGACTGCGGGCTGGTAGCTCGGCGGCAAGCGGCGGGGCTCGGGGGGCGCGGTCGGCGCCGCGGCTGCGGCGCTCGCGGGCGTTGCGGCAGGCAGGTGCGGCATCGGCGCGGGAGGCGGCGTGCTCTTTGGGCTCGCGGGGGACGGCGCGCCGGGGGCGGCGGCGGTCGCGCGTGCGGCGCTCGTCGTCGGGGCGACCCGGGCGGCGGGCGCGCTCGCGCTCGTGCGCAGGCCGGAGCCGGTCGAGGCGGGCCCCAGGGCGAAGCGATCGAGGATCGCCTGGATCGGCTTCGCGAGCACGACCGGGTCGAGCAGGGCGACGCCGACCTCGCTCTCGCCGGCGCGGGTGCCACTGGTCGGGGCGATCGCGCGGACGACCCGCGCCCGGACCCGGATCGGCTTCGCGTTCGTCAGCTCCCTGCCCAGCACGAACTGGATCAAGGAGCCGATCTTCGGCGGATTCGCGAGGGCGATGCGAGCGCCGGTGCGCGAGAGCTCGAGCAGGGTCGCGCTCTGCTTGAAGAGCCCCCCGCCCGTCCGGATCGGATGACCGATCAGGACGCGTTTCTTGGCGCGGCGCTCCGGGCCGCGATACAGCTCGTGAAGCAGCAGCAGCCGCAGCGCGCGCGGATGGATCGGACGGCGGATGATCATCGCGACGCCGATGCGGTGGAGATGAGCGGCGAGCGTCTTGCTGCCGTCGTCGACGACGGCGAGGGTGCGCGGCCAGCTGCGGAGGGCGACGGGTCGGCCTTCGGCGAGGCGTTGGCCCGCGACGACCACGAGGCAGGCGCCGGCGAGGACCTCCGCGGTCGGGAGCTCGCCGGTGTGAACGTCGACGGACAGGCCGAGCTCGCCGAGCAGCGAAGCGAATTCGGCGAGCTCGCTCCCGCGCTGACACAGCACGGCACGATCGGCGACGGTCTTCGTGGTCGACGGCTTCACGACTTCGCGCTTTCCTGTGTCCCGGCCGCGAGCGCCCGGCCGGATTCCGAGGGGATTCGCTCCTCGCTGGAATCGTCCGGGGACTGGCGAGTCTGAAGGCCGATCGGCGCGTGGCCCGGCAGGAGCAAGGCGATGTCGGGCGAGGGCGAGGATCGCGAGGGGGACCTGCCGCTCGCGGGGGGCAATCGCATCCCCGCATCCGAGCTCGTCGAGCAGGCCAGCCGGTCCGGCGGGCCGGGCGGCCAGCACGTCAATACCTCGAGTACGCGCGTGACCTTGCGCTGGAATCTGCGCGAGACCTGCGGGCTGCGGCCCGAGGCGAAGGCGCGGGCGCTCGCCCGACTCGCGAAACGGTTGACGCGCGGCGGCGAGATCGTCCTCCACGCCGACGCCCACCGCAGTCGCCACCGCAATCGCCAGGACGCGCGCGAGCGCCTCCAGACCCTCGTTGCCGCCGCGCTGGTCGTGGCGACACCGCGACGCCCGACGAAGCCGACCCGCGCCGCCCGGACGCGACGCCTCGACACCAAGCGACGGCGGGGCGCTTCGAAGCAGAGTCGACAGGGGCCGGGCGACGACGATTGAAGCCGTCCGGCGATCGTGTCGGCGCCCCCGGTTCGTCCGGGGATTGCCCCCGTGTCCTCTTGGATTCGCCCGATCGATCCGAGCCCCGCGCCCAGCGATGATCTCGAACACGCGACCCGCTTCGGGCGCGCGATCTACCCGTTGCCGACGTCGGTCGGTCGCCGGGGGCGAGGGACGTCGGGTGTCGGCGAAGAAGCGAGCGCAATGGGGCGGGGTGCGGCCGGGCGCCGGGCGACCGAAGGGCTCGGGCAACGGTCCCTCGCCGGACGCCCGCAAGAATCGCGTCGCCGTCATGCTCTCGGACGAGGAGCTCGCTGCCCTCGAGGTCCTCGCCGAGGGGGCAGGCAAGCCGATCGCGACGGTGGCCTACGAATTCGTCGCCCGCGGTCTGCGGAGCGGGGCCCGCCGGGCGCGTTAGGGCGTCCGGATTTCTCCGGACTGTGGAATCATGGGCCTCTCCGCCGCGTGTCGCGGACCCGGGAGGCTCGCTTGTCCACCTGGCTGACAGCCTGGCGTCGTCGCGACGAGCCCGCCGCGACGGACTCGGTCCTCGAGCTGCTGGTGGTGGCCGGCGCCGATGCCGGGAGTCGCTTCACCCTCGAAGGCGACGAGATCCTGATCGGCCGGGGCGAGCCCGACAGCGGTCGGATCGGCGCGATCCGACTCACCGACCGCAGCATCTCGCGCCGCCACGCCTTCATCCGCCGCGCGCCGGACGGGACGATCGTCGAGCCCGTCGCGGGCGCCGCGAATCCGCTGCGGGTCAACGGTCACGAGACGCCCCGCGCCCGCCTCGCGGTCGGCGATCGCCTCGAGCTCGGCCGCGTCGTGATCGAGGTCCGGGCACGGCCGGGACTCAACCTGACGGGAATCGCCGACCGGAGCCCGAGGCTGGCGATCGACGCGAGCGAGGCCACGGAGCTGCGACCGATGCAGACGCAGGTCGCCGAGCTCGTGGTCCTGCGCGGGCCGGAGGGCCTCGTCGGCACGCGTCATCCCGTGCTGCTCGGAGCGACGCGGATCGGCCGGGGCGACGACGTGCAGATCCGCATCCCCGAGCGCGGGGTGTCCCGCGTCCATGCGGAGCTCTCGGTCGAGGGCCGCGGACTCGTCCTCGTGCCGCGCAGCGCGACCAACCCGACGCTCGTCAACGGCTTTGCCGTGCTCGATCGTGCGGTGCTCGCCGAGGGCGACGAGATCCAGCTCGCGGACCAGGTCGTGCTCGGGGTGCGCATGACCGCGGCCGGCGGTCCGCTCTCGCGCGAGGCCGCCCCCGCGCCCGCCTCGGGCCTGATCCACGGCATGGCGCGCAAGCTCGAGCTCGAGCGCGAGATCGAGGCCTTCCAGGTGATGGGG
>JBIPOQ010000347.1:0-4442 GCA_044379055.1 Myxococcota bacterium | reverse complement strand
ACGCGCTCCGAGAAGAGGACCCGGAGTCGGTCGGTCGCATTCAGGCGAAGACCGATCGCGAGGCTCGCCGGCGTATCGATCTTCGTGTCGAAATTCTGGGCCGAGAAGACTCCGGTCAGGCCGTTCAGAGTCTGACCGGCGACGCTCGAGCCCAGAGCGAAATGGCTGTTCCCGCCGATCGAGTGCTCGATGGCGGAGAAGTAGGCGACGCCCAGGTCGATCATGCGATGCGGGGACGCCTGGATTCCGAGCGTGTAGCCGACGGCCGTGTCGTCGCCGTTGAACGAAGCCGGCATGTCGCTCGATCCGGGGGCGAAGCCCGGGATGCTATTCGCTGCGGCGATGCCGCCCGCGTCGATGATCGAAGTCACCGACAGGTCGACGTACTGCACGCGAACGCCCGCCGCCGCCACGATGCCGGGCCAGATCTCGTAGGCGACGATCGGCGTGACCTCGACGGCGAGAAGCGCGGTGCGCTGCGCCTGATAGCGGAGGATGGAGCCGTCGGTGTACTCGGTGTCGAGCCCGAAGGGCGTGTTGACGACGAGCCCGAACGAGAGGTGCTCGATCGGCGTGTACGAGAGGGAGAAGTTCGGGATCGCGGCGTTCTGGATGGTCCCATCGGAGGCGCTCTGGCCCGCGACGGGCGCGACGCCGAGCAGGGTCGCGCTGGCGTCCGAGTATTCGGAGCTCGGAAAGACCCCCGTCACGCTGAGGGCGACGTCGAGATGTCCGGCGACACCGATCGCCGCGGGGTTGTAGGCCGCGAAAGCCGCCTGGCTGCGGGTCGCTTCGGCGCCCGCGAAGGCGGCGCCGAGGGCGGCGGCGTTCTGGTGGTCCAGATTGAACCCGCCCGCTCGGGCCATCGTCGGGACCTGGACCGTCATCGCGGCCGCCAAGGCCGCGAAAGCCGTCCGGTAGGCGGCCCTTCGCGAGCTGGAGGAGCGAAGGCGATCGGCGAGGTCGGTCACGCGATTCGAAGGTCTGTCCACGGCTCTGTTCTCCCCTGGTGGGCACTGGTCGACCGGAATCGGGGGCGAGTTGAGGACTAGCCGTTCGAGTCGAACGCTGGGCGTCGAGACGCGCTTCAATACACGCCTCAGACCAAGGTCGAAAAACCCCAATCCCTGGATCTCCCATGCCGATCTTGCCCGGCTCCGACCGTCCCGTTCCCCTCCACGTCGTCGGCGCCGCCCTCCTCGACGGGCCCCGCTGCCTCGTCGCGCAACGCGGCCCCGCGATGTCGCAGGCCGGACTGTGGGAATTCCCGGGCGGCAAGGTCGAAGCGCAGGAATCGCCCCGGGACGCCCTCGTTCGCGAGGTCCGCGAGGAGCTCGGCCTCGAGATCGAAGTCGGGAGCTGGCTCGGCCGCGGCGAATCGATCGTAGGCGCGCGGGAGATCGTGCTCGACGTCTTCGCGGCTCGGCGCGTCGAAGGCGTTCCGGTTGCGCGCGAGCACGCGCAGCTCCGCTGGATCGGGTCGGGCGACATCCACGGTCTCGATTGGCCGGAGGCGGATCGGCCGATCCTTCCCTTTCTCCGGCGCCGGCTCGATCGCGGCGGAGATCGGGGCGCGCCCGAGCGACCGCTCGCCCGCCCCGTTCCGATCGTCAGCGTCGATTGGGCAAAGGGCGTCGGCGGACGGGCGGTCTACACCGCGCGTCCCGAAGGCTCGGGTTGGCGGATCGCGCGGCCCGCGCCGCCCCGCGATGGCTGGCGTCTCGACGCGATCCTCGGTCTCGCCGAATCACTCGCGGCGCCCTTCGCAGGCGCGTGTCTCGTCGCGATCGATGCGGTGCTCGGCTTGCCGGATCGTTTCGGCGCGCAGACGGGGTGCAACGGATTTCCGGCGGCGCTCGAGTCGCTCGAGGCGAGCGGCGCGCTCGCGCGTTCGGTTCGCTCGGCCAGCGACTGGTCGACGGAGTCGCCCTTCTTCGCGGTCGGCGCAGGGCCGGGCGGGTTGACGCGCTTCATCGAGCGGGCCGGTGGGCGCGGGATGCTCTATCGACAGATCGAAAGGGCGACGGGGGGGAAGCCGGTCTTCGCGACCTCCGGCATCCCCGGGACGGTCGGAAGCGGCTCGCTGGCCCTCTGGCGCGAGCTGCTCGCGCTGCGCCGCGCGGGCAATCGGGCGTTCCGCCTCTGGCCCTTCGAGATCGAGCTCGAGTCGATCGCCGACGCGCGCGTTCCGGTCCTCGCGGAGTCGTATCCGCGGGCGTGTCATGGGGTTGCGCTCGCCGAAGGACTGCCCGGTCCGCTCCTGACGATCGCGAAGGGCGTGTCGAGCGAGCGGCGGCGTCGACTCGACGAGCTTCAGCGGATGCCGTGGTTCCGGGGGGTCTCGCTGGAGGCCGGGGATCTCGAAGCCGCGGCGGTGTGCGAAGACGACTTCGACGCCTTGTTCCAGGCGGCGGCGAACGTCCGGCTCATCGAATCGTCGACGCCGCTGTCGTCGTCGCTCGTCGATGCGCGATGGGAGGGCGGGATCCTGGGAACGGGGGGCGTCGTGCTGGAGCCGCCTCGCGTCGGGCGCCGAGCGGCGCCCTCGAAGCGGCGCTGAGTCTCAGCCCTGCATCCGCTTGCAGTTCTCGGGAACCTTCCGCGGCTTGGCGTTCTCGAGCACCATCGAGATCTGACTCTCGAGGATGTCGCGCGTCCAGCTGTACATCGCGTCCTGGTTCGTCGCCCCTTCGGGCTTCGTACACATCTTCTCGCGGCGACCCCAGAGGAGCAGGTAGGGCTTCGATTCTTCGCGGGCGATGCCGAGCTCGGCGGCGACGCGCTTCGATTCGGCGGTGTGTTCGCCGCAGAGGACGACGACCTCGTCCGCGGCCTGGATCTCGGCGCGGGCGCGTTCGTCCGAGAGCTCGTTCGCGGGTCCGCTCTGCGCGCCCGCGAGGATCTCGAACGAGGATTCGGGTCGCTTCGCCTGGGAGCGAAGCAGCGCGAGGAGGTCGGCGTCGTGCTCGCGATCGAAGCTGACGAAGATTCGGGTTCGCGCCATGGGGCCTCGACTCGCGGGAGAATTGGGGGAATCAGGGAGGGCTGCCGCGGGGCACGCGCGAAGTCGCGCATGCCCCGCAGATCCGGGCGCGGAGCCTAGCGGCGACCGCCGCCACCGCCGCCGCCACCGCGCGGCTTGTCTTCGGCCTCGTTGACGCGCAGGCTGCGTCCATCGAGATCCGTGCCATCGAGGGAGCGGATCGCTTCTCGAGCGGAATCTTCCTGCTCCATCTCGACGAAGGCGAAGCCGCGTGCGCGGCCCGTCTCGCGGTCCATGATCACGTTGACCGAGGCCACGTCACCATGTCGGGCGAAGAGGGACCGGAGGTCGCTCTCCGTAGAAGAGAAGGGAAGGTTTCCAACGTAGATTTTCTTGCTCAAACATTTTCCTCGTCGGGGCCCGACGATGCGGTCCTCCGACAGGCCGTGCTCCCCAAGCCAGATCGTCTGGATACGGGAGCCGAACGGCGATGAACCACTCCCCGACGCGTCCTGAAGGGCGGTCACGGAGTGCGATTGGGTTTTCGATTGGGGGACAGAGGGGCCCGGTTGGGCCGCGTGCTGAATTCCGATCGGAAGCACGAATCGAGCCGACCTTAGCAGAGTCCCTGGACTTTGCCGAATGGCCCCGGTCGGAGGGCCGGATCGGGTGTCGGATCGACCTCGGCGGCGCGGGGGCCGGCGCGAGGGTCGGCGGCCCGAAGATTCCGCCCGACTACGCCACCCGATAGTCGGCGGGATCGACCTGCCGGGTCATCTCCCAGTACCCGTCGATGGTCCAGGGCGACAGGGTGTAGACCTTGCCGTCGGGGTTCTTGTAGTGGCTGTGCTGGATCGTGGGGTGGGCCCAGACGAGGGACGAGATCTGCTCGACGAGGCGCGCGACGTACCGGTCGTGCGCGTCCTGTCGCACCTCGATGCTGCGCGCGTCCGCCGCGAGCACGCGGTGGATCGCATCCATCGCATGCATCGTCTGGAACTCGGCGTGGAAGAAGAGGCCGGCGCTGTGGGCGAGGTTCGTGCCGGGGCCATAGCAGAGGAAGAGGTTCGGAAAGCCGGGCACCGTGATCCCGAGATGTGCCGTCGGCTCGTCGCCCCACTGCTCGTGGAGCGAGACGCCGCCGCGGCCCTTCATGTCGAAGGCGATGAAGCGGTTGTGCTGGAATCCCGTCGCGTAGCAGATCGCGTCCGCGGGATGGAGAGCGCCGTCGACGGTGACGATGCCCTCCGGAACGATCCTTTCGATGCCGGTCCGGACGAGCTCGACGTTCGGCTTCTTGAGACACTGGAACCAGCTGCCATTGTCCTGCAGGACGCGCTTGCCCATGGCCGGGTAGTCGGGCATCACCTTCGCGAGGACGTCCGGTCGATCGGCGAGATGAGAACGCATGAAGTCGACCAGTCCGTCCCGGATCAGCGCGTTGGTGGCGTTGACGGAG
>JBIPOQ010000346.1:0-4454 GCA_044379055.1 Myxococcota bacterium | reverse complement strand
GAGCTCGTCGCCGGCCCCCGGCTCCGGCCGGACGCGCGGGTCGCCGAGCCAGCTCGCGAGCCCCCGCTCGACGAGGCGCCGCGGGATCGCCGAGAGATCCCGCGTGTGGATCGGCAGCCCGAGGCGGTGGAGCGAACGGACGAGGAATCCGCCCGCCGGAATCGGATCGCGCCGCGGGTCGAGGGGACGCACGAGGCCGAGCCGTTCGAGCGCCCGCTCGAAGACGCCCGCGTCGCTCGCGA
Source organism: Myxococcota bacterium (assembly GCA_044379055.1). Lineage (GTDB taxonomy): Bacteria > Myxococcota_A > UBA9160 > UBA9160 > UBA4427 > UBA4427. Next base: position 4,212 of record JBIPOQ010000346.1, on the reverse strand, counting down.
GGGGGACCAGAGCGAGGGATTTCCCGACGTCGACGACCTCGACCATCATCGAGAGGCTGTCGGTCGTCACGATGAAATGGTCCGCCAGACCGAGCAGCGCGAGGTAGGGATTCTCCGCGGGCGGGGCGTTCGCGTCGAAGACGTGGAGCCGGATCCCGGCCGATCCCTCCCGCTCGAGCATCGCCACGACGTCGGCGGGGGTCCGCCGGCTGGTGGTGACGTAGAGCGATCCGCCGACCCGCGCGACGTCGGCCTTCGCGCGGGCGAGCAGGTCGCGGGCCGCGGCGGCGTCGAAGCGGTGGCCCCCGGTCGGGCCGCCGATCATCAGCACCGTGATCGGCCGGGCGAGACCGGAGAGGCGCGAGGACCAGGCCGCGACGGCCGCGTCGATCCGGCCGCGATCGACGTGCATGAGGGGCAGGTCGTGGGCCGCGACGTTCGGCGCGGCCTTCGTCACGTAGTGCGAAGCGACGACGAGCAGGTCGAACGCGCCGCGGCGATGGCGCGGCATGCCGATCATCACGATGCGGGTCCGCCCCTGCGACGCGCGCTTGATCCAGAGCGCGACACACGCGAGACGTCGACCCGAGGCGAAGACGAGATCGGGCCACGGGGCCTCGAGGGCGTCGGAGCGGGCGAGATCGACGTGGGCGAGGCTCGGGCGGATGCGCGGCTTGCCCTGCTCCCAGCGCGGCAGGACGACGATCCGCTTCTCGACGGCCGGCCAGCCGACCGCGCGCACGAGGTTCGCGACCTGCGCGTTGTCGCCCGGCTTCTGGCCGAGCAGGACCCAGACGCGGGGGGCCGTCTCGCCCGCGCGCTCGCGCTGTCCCGATTGCTCGTCGCTCATGCCGGCATGTCCGGGGCGGAACTTACCATCCCGGGCTGCGGGCGGGGCGGGGTCGCCCGAGCGGCGCGGCGCTACGCGAGGCGCGAGGCCGAGCGCTTCGCCTCGAGCTCGCCGAGCAGCGCACGCGCGTCGGCGAAGACGTCGCGCTTCTCGTCGGAGTCGACGCGGGCGAGCGCGCCGAACCCGATCGCGGGGACGACGGCGAGCACGGTCGCCGCCTGGGCCGCGCCGCGCAGGAACGCCCGGCGGTCGACCGCCGGATGCCGCCGAAGTCCCGCGGAGGCGAGCGCCGCCAGCAGGAATCCGCCGGCCCAGCGGAAATGCTCCCGCTCGCGGCGATCGGCTTCCTTTAGCCCGACGTCGAGCAGCGCACGCGCGGTCGCGATCGCCTGCGGATCGATCGACGCATTCGAAGCCGGGAGCGCCGAGGTCGTCCCCGAGCGCCACTCGAGGTCGACGCGGAATCCATAATGGTCCGAGAGCGAACGATCGCGGCGGCGGATGCGCGCCGTCTCGGCGAACAGCAGCCGCGGATCATGCGCCTGCCAAGCGACGCCGGCTGCGGGTCGGACGAACAGGAAGTCGATGCGTTTGTCGGGCGCCGTGCGGTCGCGTTTGTAGAAGTTGCTCGACGAGAGCGTCCCGATCGGTGCCCCCGAGCCGAGCTCGATCGCGCCCGTGAGGCCGCGGAAGACCTGGAACTCGGGATCGACCTCGCGGCAGTTGAGATCGCCGCCGATCACGATGCTCCCGGAGTGGGCCTGGACGAACGCCACGATCTGGAGGAGCTGGGCCGTGCGGACCGCGCTGTCGAGGGCGGAGTCCTCGACGCGGTAGCGGGCGTGGACGTGGGTGTTCACGACGACGAACGGGCCGTTCTCGCCCTCGATCTCGACGATCTCGAAGCCCTTGCCGCCGAGGTACTCGCCCTTGGTCACGCGCTCGGGGTCGCCCCGGAAGCGGAAACGTTCGAAGCGGCTCGCCCGGATGGGCAGTCGCGAGAGCGTCATCAGGCCGCCCGACGCGCCGTCGCCCCGCGAGACCGAGAAGCCGGCGCGCCGCGCCCCGTTGCGCAGGGTCCGGCGGACCTCGCGGGTCCAGGCCTCCTGGATCATCAGGATGTCGAGATCCGTCGCCTCGAGGCGCGCCACGAGGGCGCGCATCCGCGAGGAGACGTCGTCCGAGAAGGCCTCGGGGAGGCCCCAGACGTTGAAGGTTCCGAGGCGCATGTCGTCGCACCTCCGTTCGCCCGGGCTGCGTTGGCCCGAAGCGCGTTGGCCGCCTCCGCGAGCGTTCCCGCGGTGGCCGGCCGCTCGACGGGCGCGTGGGCCGATCCCGTTCCGTGGCTTCCCCGAATCCAGCAAGTTCCACGCCGGACGCGGGACCGATCACCCGCCGCCGACGATTCCCGAGACACCCGGGGCGACTGCGCGGTTGCCTGCCACGCGCCTGCCCCCGCGCGGACCGGTCGCCGACCGGCAGCCCGCCCACGGGTGGGAAGTCGTTTGTCCTTTCTGGGCGATCCGCGCGCCGACTCGTCCCCGCGACGGACTCTTCGCGATGGGCCGCGCGGGGCTTTGTGGCGTGCGCACATCCCGTTTCCCGCGCGATCGCCGCAGGGACGTCCTTCGCTATCGTGGGCCACCCCCTGAGCCCCTCGGGCCAGCTGATCCGATGTGAGGAAGCCTTGTCGAAGATCGATCTCGAAGCCGAGCTCGAGGCCGCGATCGTCGCCGTCCGCGACGCCGCCACCGTCTGCCAGAGCGTCCAGAAGAATCTCGTGACCGCCGCGACCCTCGAGAAGAAGGACCAGAGCCCGGTCACCGTCGCCGACTTCGCCTCCCAGGCCCTCGTCTGCTCGTCGCTCGCGAAGAGCTCGAAGATCCTCGGCGTCGTCGGCGAAGAGGACGCGGCCGAGCTGCGCGAAGCCGAGGCCGCGGCGACCCGCGACAAGGTCGTCGAACACGTCCGCGGCGTGCGCGGCGCGTCGGTCTCGACCGAGCAGGCCCTCGACTGGATCGATCTCGGCGGCCTCACGCCCGACGGAACCCAGGAGCGCTACTGGACCCTCGATCCGATCGACGGCACGAAGGGCTTCCTGCGCGGCGAGCAGTACGCGATCGCGCTGGGGCTGATCGAGCACGGACGGGTCGTGCTCGGCGTGCTCGGCTGTCCGAACCTGATCGGGCCCGACGGGAAGCCCGGCTGCCTGATGGCCGCGGTGCGCGGCGGCGGAGCCCATGCGCGGCCGCTCTCCGCCTCCGGTCGCGACGGCGCGACGCCGATCCGGGTCAGCTCGATCGCCGACGCGGCCCTCGCCCGATTCTGCGAGTCCGTCGAGTCGGGCCACAGCGACCAGGACCAGAGCGCCCAGATCGCCGCGACCCTGCGCATCACCGCGGAGCCGATCCGCGTCGACAGCCAGGCCAAGTACGCGATCGTCGCCCGGGGCGAGGCGCAGATCTATCTGCGGCTGCCGACGAAGAAGGACTACCGCGAGAAGATCTGGGACCACGCCGCCGGGATGATCATCGTCGAAGAAGCCGGCGGCCGGGTCACCGACGTCCGCGGCCACGCCCTCGACTTCGCCCACGGCCGGAAGCTCGCCAACAACGCGGGCGTCATCGCGACCAACCAGAAGATCCACGACGCGGTCCTGAAGGCGGTCGCCCGACACGTCGACGTCTCGTGAGCGCCTCGAACGGGCGCCTCGAGGTCGCGTCGAAGCCGTCCCGGGCCTAGGCGCCCGCGAGCCCGAGGTACCAGACCCAGGGCGCGACGACGGTGTAGAGCACCGCGCCGACGAGGGCCCAGCGCCGCTGGCTCGCGAAGAAGGCCGCGGGCTCCTCGCCCGGTCGGCGCTGCGCGGCGACGCGATTGGCGACCACACCGAGTCCGATCGAGGCCGTCGCCAGGATTCCCGCGAGCGTGACGGCCGCCCCGCGCAGCCCGCTCGCCCCCGCGAACACGAGCACGACGCTCGTCGCGAGCAGCGTCAATCCGAGCGCACGAAGCCCGTGGAACCAGGCCCAGAAGGGCGCGAGCAGCGTCGCGCCGAGATTGAATCCGCGAAAGGACGTCGCCGAGGCCGCCGCGCCGCCGCCCTCGACCCGGGCCCGCGCGATCTGCGCGCGGGACTGCAGCAGCACGCCGTAGATCGCGAGCACGCCGAACGTGATGGAATAGGCGGCGAGGACGTAGACCAAGCGAGACCTCCGGAGACGAGGCTCGCGAGGGTATCACGAAGGGGGCGGCGTCTCCGCGTCCTCGTGGTTAGTGTGGAGCGACCGTAGGAGGATCGACATGGCGCAGGGCAAGGCGAAATGGGACGCACAGGCGATGCTCGAGCTCGGGACGCTCCA
>JBIPOQ010000345.1:0-4460 GCA_044379055.1 Myxococcota bacterium | reverse complement strand
CGGCGCGGCCGCCGCCGATCGCCGACGCGTAGGCCAGCGCGACCTCGAAGGCGTCACCCGACGGGTTCTGGTGCACCGCGACGAGACACGGGACACCTCGGCCCTGCTCGTAATGGTCGCGCACCGTATGGCCCGGGCCCTTCGGCGCGATCATGATGACGTTGATGTCCTTCGGCGGGACGATGGCCTGGAAATGGATGTTGAAGCCGTGGGCGACGGCGAGGTAGTTGCCGGCGGCCAGGTTCGGCGCGATCTCGCTCTTGTAGATCCCGGCCGCGAGCTCATCGGGCAGGGTCAGCATGATCACGTCCGACTTGCGCGTCGCCTCGGCGACGGTCGCGACCTTGAGCCCGGCGGCCTCGGCCTTGGCCCAGGTCGGGGAGTCCTTGCGCAGGCCCACGACGACGTCGACGCCCGAATGATGCAGGTTCTGGGCGTGGGCATGGCCCTGGCTGCCGTAGCCGATGATCGCGACCTTCTTGCCCTGGATGCGCTTCAAGTCCGCGTCTTTGTCGTAATAGATCTGGAGTGCCATGCGAGGTTTGGATCCTTCTTCGATGATGAGCCGCGAGGCGCCCGGTCAGACCCCTGTGGACGCCGGTCAGAGCCGCGGGCGGCGAGCGGCCCGGCGGCTACACGCGAGCCCCCGTGCACTCGCCGCTCTCGATCCGGGGGATGATCCGGGGACGGCCCGGGGATGATCCGAGGAGGAGAGCGCGGAGACGTTCAGGGAGGCCTTCGAGAGCGGGCTCGCGCGGTCGCCCGACTGCGCTAACTGCGCGAGATTACGCGACGTTTTCGGGGGACGCCAGCGTTGCGGGCGGCGCCTTCCCGCCGCGGGCGAGCCGCCGGGTCGCCCCGCCCGCCGCCTCAGCCGGGCTCGATCCGTTCGGTCTCGCCCGCCTCGACCGCCTGCCCCGTCCGGCGCGCCTCGGCCTCGGCGCGGCGCAGGTAGCGGGCGGAGAGGGCCGCTGCGGTCTGACCTTCGCCTCGTTCGAGGCGGCGCGCGGCGAGTCGCCCGACGGCGGCGGCTATCGGGCGCGCCTCGGGCCCCTCGATCGCCTCGACGAATCGGAGCCCGGCGCGCTCGAACGCGGAACGCCAGCCCGACTCGGGCGCGACGACGACGACCGTCCGCGGCAGGTCCTGGACGAGCCGCGCCGGCGCGTAGAGCCCCTCGGCGAGGGTCGGCCAAGGCAGACCGCCGGGGTCCGCCGCAGCGCGCCAGGCCCCCGCATACCACTCGCCGCGCCGGGCATCGAGGAGCGAGAGGACCTCGGCGTCGGCCGCGCGGGCGTCCGCCGCCTCGAGCACGCCGAAGGCCATCGCCTCGAGCGTCGAGACGCCGACGACCGGCAGGTCGCGACCGAAGGCGAGCCCCTTCAAGGTCGCGAGGCTGATGCGCAGGCTCGTGAACGAGCCCGGACCCGCGGAGATCGCCATCGCTTCGAGGTCCCGGAGCGCGAGGCCCGCGGCGCGCAGCGTCTCGTCGACGGTCGACAGGAGCAGCGCCGCGTGCTGGCGCGCCTCGGAAAGCGCGCGCTCGGCCACCACGCGCTCGCCTTCGAGGACCGCGACGGAGAGCCCCTCGGTCGCCGCCTCGATCGCGAGCAGCCGGCGCACACCCGAAGACCCGGTCGCCCCGGGAGCCGAAGCGCCCTGCCCTTCGGCCACTACGAGGCGCCGTTCGAGAGCCAGTCGATGAAGCGCAGCCAGAACGGCGTCAGATCGTTCCAGAAGGCACGCCCCATCAGCAGCACGATCAGCGCGAAGCCGACGGAGGACGCGATCTCCCGCGTGCGGACGGAGAGCGGCGAGCGCTTGATGCCCTCGATCGAGTAGAGGACCGCCTGTCCGCCATCGAGGATCGGGATCGGCAGCAGGTTGACGAAGCCGAGGTTGATGCTGATCAGCATCATCATCCAGAGATAGTCGAGCCACCCCTGGTCGAGGGATTTGCGGGCGATGCGTGCGATGCCGATCGGGCCGGTCAGCTTGTCGGTGCCGACCTCGCCGGTGAAGAGCTTGCCGAGCCCGTCGAGGAAATCGGTCGTCATCGCCCAGGCCATCTCGACGGCGCGCGGAACCGACTCGATGGGATTGCGGAGCTGCTGCTTGGCGATCTCGCCGGGCACGGTCGAGACCGCCGCGCCGAGGCCGATCTGGTAGACCTTCTCCTCCTGGCCCTCGATGTCGTAGGGGCCGGGGACCGTCTCTTCCTGGGCCGCGAGCTGGACCTGGCCGATGCGGCCTTCGCGCGAGTAGGTGATCTCGAGCTCGCGGCCGCCGCTCGTCTGGACGAGGGAGACGAAGCTCTCGAAGCTCCCGATCGGCCGGCCGTCGACGAAGAGGACGAGGTCGTTCGCCGCGAGTCCCGCCCGCGCCGCCGGCTTGTCGGGCGCGACATAGCCGATCAGGATCGTGGCCGGCATCAATCCGAGGCCCTTCAGGTCGGCCTCGAGGGGCAGCGCGATCGAGAGCTTCTCCGGCTCGGGGACCGGTTCGGCCGTCGCGTCCTCCGACTCGGGGCGCGCGGGTTCGGCCGCGGGCTTCGCCGGATCCGGAGGCTCGATCGCCGCAGTCGGCCGCTCGATCTTCCAGACGACCCGCTCGAGCCCGGCGGCGCGCGCGTCGGCGACCGCCGCCGCATGGGCCGTGCGCAGGCCTTCCCAGTCCTCGATCTCGGTCTCGCCGACGGCGACGACGAGATCCCCCGAGCGGAGCCCGGCGCGGACCGCCTCGCTCTTCGCCTCGGGGACGCCCACGAGCGCTGCTTGTCGCCGGTTGCTGACACCGATCCAGCCCGCGTCGACGACGGCGCCATAGCGATCCCGCGTCTTCTGGACCTCGAGCGGGACCTCGACGGCCCGCCGCTCCCCGTTGCGCTCGATCTCGAGCCTCGCGACGCCGGGCTCGGTCCGCTCCCGCAGCGGCAAGATGATCTCGTCCCACCACGCGACCTCTTCGCCGTCGAGTGCGACGATCCGGTCGCCCACCGCGAGCCCCGCCGCCTCGGCCGGCGAGCCCGTCTCGACGGTGCCGATGACGGCCGCCGGCCGCGGGAAGCCGACCCAGAGGATCCCGACGAGACAGACGATCGGAAGCAGCAGGTTCATCGCCGGTCCCGCGAAGACGACCGCGAGCTTCTGCCAGACGGGCTTCGCGTCGAGGAACTCGTCGGGCCGCGCGTCCGGCGGAACGCCCATCGCGACCGGATCGTCCCCCGGCATCGGCTCCCCGAGCATCCGCACGAAGCCGCCGAGCGGGATCCAGCCGATGACGTACTCGGTGCCGTTCCGCTCCCAATGAGCCCGGAACCGCCCGAATCCGATCGGCGCGCCGAAGCCGATCGCGAACTTCAGGACGCGCACGCCGCAGGCCTTGGCGACGAGGAAATGCCCGAGCTCGTGGACCACGATCAGGAGCCCGAGCATCGGGATCACGGCGACGAGCGTATCGACGACGGGCATCAGCGCCCTCCCGCCGCGGCGCGGGGCCGGGCCTCCCGCCGCGCGAGCCAGTCGTTCGCCGCGTCCCGGGCGAAGGCGTCCGCAGCGCGCACGGCCGCGAGATCCGAGACGGCTTCCCCCGCATGGGTCGCGAGATGGACGTCGAGCACCGCGGCGTTGCAGGCCGCGATCTCCGGAAAGCGGAGCCGGCCGGCGAGGAACGCCTCGACGGCGACCTCGTTCGCCGCGTTGAGCACGGCGGGCGCCGCCTCGCTCCCGCGCACGGCGCGATAGGCGAGATCGAGACACGGGAAGCGCTCGCGATCCGGCGCCTCGAAGTCGAGCCGCGCGAGCGCGACGAGGTCGAGGCGCGGGAGGTCGAGATCGATGCGCTCGGGATGCGCGAGGGCGACGGCGATCGGGACGCGCATGTCGGGGAGGCCGAGCTGCGCCATGACCGAGCGATCGCGGAACTCGACCAGCGAGTGCACGATCGATTGCGGATGGACGACGACGTCGACGCGATCGGCCTCGACGTCGAAGAGCCAGCGCGCCTCGATGACCTCGAGCCCCTTGTTCATCAAGGTCGCCGAGTCGATCGAGATCTTCGCGCCCATCGACCAGTTGGGGTGTGCCAGGGCCTCCTCGATCCGGGCCTCGGCGATGCGCGCGCTCGACCAGGTCCGGAACGGACCGCCCGAGCAGGTCAGGATCAGCCGCTCGATCTGCTCGGGCCGACTGCCCGCGAGACACTGGAAGATCGCGCTGTGCTCGGAGTCGATCGGCAGGATCGCGACACCGCGGGCGGCGGCCTCGCGGCGCACGAGCGCCCCGGCCATGACCATGACTTCCTTGTTGGCGAGGCCGATCGCGCGGCCCGCCCGGATCGCCGCGAGGACGGGCTCGAGCCCGACCGCGCCGACGAGCCCCGCCACGACGAGATCGCCCGGCGCCGTCGCGACCGCCAGCAGCCCCGCGTCCCCCGAGACGACCTCGACCCCGGGTCCGAGG
>JBIPOQ010000343.1:0-4462 GCA_044379055.1 Myxococcota bacterium | reverse complement strand
GAGTCGCTGCTCTTGCGCAGGCGTTCGAGCAGTCCGCGGGCCCGGTCGAGATTGTGCAGCACGGAGCGGGGGAACGTGCGTTCGAAGAGCAGGAACTCCGTGACCGCGGATCCGGAGAGCACGTTCGACGCACGCTTGAAGAACGGCTCGTAGGCGGAGCAGGAGCGCAGGATCGCGAGCCAGCGTGCCGCCATCGCGGCCGATTCCTCCTCGATCGACGAGGACTCGGCGAGCGCATGGTGTCGGACGTCGAGGATGCGGGCGGTCTGGCTGACCCGCTCGAGCGCGCGCCCGAGCTTCATGAACGTGAACGGATCCTCGTGGAGCATCGTGCTGTAGCAGATGCCGTGGAACATCATGCAGTCGGAGCTGAGCCGCTCGTAGAAGGCGTCGCGTTGGCGATCGAAGAGGCGCTTCGCCGAGCGGCTCGTCAGCCAGAGCCAGGACTGGTTGACCGCCTCCCACATCTCGACGCTCATGACCTCGCGAATCGTCCGCCCGTTCTCGCGCACCGCGCGCATCGAGCTGAAGAGCGACGCCGGATGTCGGTCGTCCCAGACCAGGTAGTTCTGGACGACTTCCGCGTCCTCCATGCCCGACGCGCCGATCCGCTCGATGAAGTCCTTCTCCTGGCCGACCACGATCACGAGCGGTCGCCAGCGGCCGGACCCGTCCGGCCCGACGTCGAGGCTGAAGCTCGCGGTCACGTCGAGCAGACGCGCCCAGGTGTCCACGCGTTCGAGATAGCGCGTGAGCCAGAAACAGGAATCCGCGACGCGTGAGATCACGGCCCCTCCTCGACGACCCAGGTGTCCTTGGAGCCGCCCCCCTGGCTCGAGTTGACGACGTAGGAGCCCTTGCGCAGCGCGACGCGCGTGAGCCCTCCCGGCAGGACCCAGCTGCGATCGCCGGTGACGATGAAGGGCCGAAGATCGACCCGCCGCGGCTCGACCGCCTTCGAGGTCCAGGTCGGACAGCTCGAGAGCTCGATGCGGTGCTGCGCGATGTAGTTGCGCGGATCGGCCTCGACGCGCTTCTTGAACTCCGCGACCTCCGCGCGCGTGGCGCTCGGGCCCATCAGCATGCCGTAGCCGCCGGCCTCGTTGACGGGCTTGACGACGAGCTCCGCGAGATGATCGAGCACGTAGCTCAGATCTGCGGGACGCGCGCAGACGTAGGTGTCGACCTGGGGCAGGAGCGGCTCCTCGGAGAGGTAGAAGCGGATCATGTCCGGCACGAAGGGGTAGACGCCCTTGTCGTCGGCGACGCCATTGCCGACGGCGTTCAGGATCGCGACGTGGCCCGCCGCCCAGGCATCGATCAGGCCGGGGACGCCGAGCATGCTGTCCGCGCGGAAGACCTCCGGGTCGAGGAAGTCGTCGTCGATGCGGCGATAGATGACGTCGATCGGCGCGGGGCCCTGCGTCGTCTTCGCGTAGACGCGGCGGCGCTCGACGAAGAGGTCGCTGCCCTGCACCAGCTCGCAGCCGATGCGCCGCGCGAGATAGCTGTGCTCGAAGTAGGCGGAGTTGAAGGGGCCGGGCGTCAGCACGACCATCCGCTTCGTCCCGCCCTCCCCCGGCGCGATCGCGTTCATCGCCTCGCGCAGCTTGTGCGGATAGCTCTCCACCGCCTCGACGGAGACGTTCCGGAAGATCGCCGGATAGGTCTTCTTCATCGTCTCGCGATTCTCGAGCACGTACGACACGCCCGACGGCACCCGCACGTTGTCCTCGAGCACGCGGAAGCGGCCCGCGCCGTCGCGGATCAGGTCGACGCCGGCGATGTGGACCCAGACGTCCTTCGGCGGCCGGATGCCCTTCAGCTGCGGTCGATAGCCCTTCGAGCCCTCGACGAGATGGCGCGGGATCACGTCTTCCTGGAGGATGCGCTGGTCGCTGTAGATGTCCGCGAGGAAGCAGTTGAGCGCCTGGATGCGCTGCACGAGGCCGGCCTCGATGCCGCGCCACTCGCGGGCGGCGATCACGCGCGGGATCAGATCGAAGGGGAAGATGCGCTCGGTGCTCGAGTTGCCGTCGTAGAGCGTGAACGTGATGCCGCCGCGCAGGAACGTCGCGTCCGCGAGGCCCTGCAACCGCCGGAAGTCCCGCCGCGTGAGCTCGTTCAGGCGATCGACGACGGCGGCCACCGCGGCCTGCGGCTTGCCGTCCGCGTCGAAGAACTCGTCGTAGGTCCCCGGCAGGCGCTGGTAGCCCTCGAAGATCCCCTTGCCCACGCCACCTCGGGTCGGTGTCTGCGCCATGCCCTGAGAGTACCGGGACTGTCCCGACTTGGCGCGGAGGGCAGCCCTTCGTGGCATCTCCTCGCGCGCTGCCGGCGGCACGCCTGGGCCGGAATCAGCCGGTCGCCGGGGAGCCCCGGGATTCGATACGCTGCGTTCACCGTGGACGGATCCCCCTCCTTCTCGCTGCACGAGCAATTCGCGCTGTCCTTCGACGGGAAAGCCTCGCCCGCCGTCTCGCTCAGCGGCGAGGCCGAGGATCAGCCGAGCCTGCTGCCGTCGACCTGGGGCTTCGGCTGGTATCCGGACAACCAGCGCGCCGCCGCCGTCGTGCGGGAGGTCGGCCGTCCCCAGCCGGTGTCGCGGTCCGGGCTCCTCGAGCGCTCCGACGAAGTCCTCTCGAGTCTCTTCCTGGGCCATACGCATGGTCTTCACCACGGCTCCGGCAGCGACGAGCCCCAGCCCTGGGTCAAGTCGTACGCCGCGCGGCAGTGGCTGTTCTCGAGCGCCGGCGAGCTGTCGCCCGACTTGCGCACGCTGCTCTCCCTCGACGAGTCCTTCGACATCGCGCCGGTCGGGACCTCGCCGGCCGAGCACGCCTTCAGCTGGGTCGTCGCTGCGATCCGGAGCGAGGGCTGTCGGACGATCGAGGAGTTCGGCTGGCCCCGCCTCCAGGCGGTGCTCACGCGCCTCAATCAGTTCGGCGCCGCGAGCTTCCTGCTCTCCGACGGCATCGACCTCGTCGCCTACCGCGACGCCCAGGAGCGGGCGCCGCTGCACTGGACGCGCCTGACGCCGCCCCACGCCTCGAAGCGACTCGACGGCCGGACCTTCACGATCGACTTCGACGGCCCGCTCGACGTCTCCCGCACGCTGCTCGCGATCTCGACCTATCCGATGCGGGGCGCGCAGTGGATGCCGATGGAGCCCGGCGAGCTGCGCGTCGCGCGCCGCGGCGCCTTCGTCTGGAGCAGCCATCCCAACGGCATCGAGGAGCAGGTCTTCTCGTTCCTGCGCCTCAGCCCGCCCCGGAGCCGCCAGGCTTCGTACACCCCCTACCCGCATGCCGCAGGCGAGCAGCAGCAGCTCGCGACCGCGAACCCGCCCGTCGTCCCGCAGATCCGTCCGGGGCCGGAGCTCGCGACGCTCTCCGTCGTCCACGAGACGATCTATCGCTATTCGATGCCGGTCGAGCGCAGCACCCACCGCTTCTGCCTGCGGCCCGTGCGCGACGACCGCCAGGAGATCCTCGACCACTCGCTCTCCGTCTCGGTCGACGGCGTCTGGCGCGACTTCGAGGACGTCTTCGGCAATCGCGCGACGCTGCTCGAGGTGTCCCGGCCGTTCCAGGAGATGCGCATCGAGAGCCGCTCGACGTTGCGCGTCGGCGGCGTGCACGCCTCGCAGCTGAAGAGCCCCCTCCACAACGAGCAGATCCCGCTCGTCTGGATGCCCTGGCAGCGCCAGATGATGCAGGCCTACCTGATGCCCCCGGAGCTCCCCGAGCCCGAATTGCGCGAGCTCTCCGAGTTCGCGATGAGCTTCGTCGTCCGCAACGACTACGACCTCGTCGAGACGCTGCTCGACATGAACCGCACGATCTATCGCGACTTCGTCTACGTCCCCGGCTCGACGACGATCGAGACGACGCCCTTCCAGGTCTACGTGCAACGCCGCGGCGTCTGCCAGGACTTCGCGAACGTGATGATCTGCCTCGCGCGACTGCTCGGCGTCCCGGCGCGCTACCGCGTCGGATACATCTTCACGGGCGCGAGCTACGAGAACCAGATCCAGTCCGACGCCTCCCACGCCTGGGCCGAGGTCTACCTGCCCTGGACCGGTTGGTTCGGATTCGACCCGACCAACGGCTGTCTCGCCGGCTCGGACCACGTCCGCACCGCCTGTGGCCGCCAGTTCCGCGACGCCGCCCCGACGACGGGCACGATCTACCGCGGAGGCGGGCGTGAATCCCTCGAAGTCCACGTCCGCGTCGAGCGCCTCGACGGGTTCGATCCTCCTCTGCGCGGGGTCTAGCTCGGGGCGCTCGCCTTTCGTCTCACAAGTCGCGCGCGGCGCGGGGCATGGGACGCGAATGGCTCGCCCTAGCTCCGGGCGACATCGCTTCTCGCGCGTCTCTACTGCTGCGACTTGAACGCTGGGACGGGCTTTGGCTGCGCTTTACTTCGCATCCCATGCCCCGCGCCGCGCGCTCGCTTGGGA
>JBIPOQ010000344.1:0-4462 GCA_044379055.1 Myxococcota bacterium | reverse complement strand
GCGTATTCGCGGCGAGCCCGTCGGTCTCGCCGGCCGCCGACGCCGCCGCCTCGTCCTCGGGATCGGCCTTGAATTTGATCAGGAACTCGGTGCTATCCGCCTCGCCGAATCGGACGACCTCCGCGTCCCGGAACCCGGCCCCGACCGCGACCTCGCGCAGCTTCGACTCGTCGACCGAGACGCCGTCGTCGAAGCGCAGCTGGAACTCGGTCCCGCCCGCAAAGTCGATGCCGACGGGCATGCCCCAGAAGGCCGTCGCGACCATCCCCAGCACGATCAACGAGATCGAGAGGCCGAACCAGAGCCGGCGCTTCCCCAGGAAGTCGATGTTCAGGTCGTGCGGAACGATTTCCATCGGCACTGCGGTCATCTCCCGGCGAACCGACCCCGATCGATCGGGGTGGAACGCGTCGCTAGATCGAAAGGGTCGAAACCGGGCGCTTGCCCAGGTAGAGGTCGAAGAGCAGTCGCGAGACGACGAGCGCGGCGAACACGCTCGTCACGATGCCGACCGAGAGCGTCACCGCGAAGCCCTTGATCGGACCGGTCCCATACTCGAAAAGGATGATCGCCGTGATCAGCGTCGTGATGTTGGCGTCGAGGACCGTCCAGGTCGCCTTGTCGAAGCCCGTCGCGACCGCGGACCGCACGGCTCGGCCACTCCGGAGCTCTTCGCGGATCCGCTCGAAGACGAGGACGTTCGCATCGACCGCCATGCCGATCGTCAGCACGAGGCCCGCAATGCCCGGCATCGTCAGCGTCGCCTCGAAGAGGGAGATCAGGCCGATGAGGAGCAACAGGTTCGCGATCAGCGAGATTCCCGCGATCACCCCCGACCCGCGGTAGTAGACGACCCCGAAGAGGATCACCGCCAGAAGACCGGCTACCGAAGCGACCCCTCCCTTCTCGATCGAGTCCTGACCGAGGCCCGGCCCGACCGTGCGCTCCTCCTCGATCACGACCGGCACCGAGAGCGAGCCGGCCCGCAGGATGACCGCGAGATCCGCGGCCTCGTCGGCCGTGAAACGCCCCTCGATCATGCCGCGCGTCGAGATGCGGGCCCGGATCTCCGGGGCGCTGTAGACGTTTTCGTCGAGGATGATCGCGAGCTGCTTGCCCCGATTCTTCTCGGTCAGCGCCTCGAACAGCTCGCCGCCCTCCGGGCTGAACGTGAACTCGACGATCGGACGCTGCTGCTGGTCGAACTGGACACGCGCGTCCTCGAGATAATCGCCGGTAATGTCCGCGACCTTCGGGACGAGATAGGCGCCGACCTCGACGCCCGTCTCCTGGTCGGTCTGCTTCACGACGACCTCGCTCGGATCGAGGCCCTCGGGATGGCGCGCCCGCAGCTTCTCCTCGCTCGCGTCGGCGTCGATGACGATCTTGAACTCGAGGAAGCCCGTGCTCTTCAAGAGCGTACGGGCCCGGTCGCGATCGATCTCCTCGCCGGGAATCTGGACGAGCACGCGGTCGTCGCCCTGGCGCGTCACGACGGAGTCCGGAATGCCGCGCTGCGGGTCGTCGATCCGGCGCCGGAGCACCTCGAGGACCTGCGACATCGTCCGCTCGCGCACGTCCTGCGTCCAGTCGTCGGTCAGCTTGTAGCGGAGCTCGAGCCCGTCGCTGCCCTCGGACGTGAGGACGCTCGTCTCGTCGATCGAATCGACGACCTTCGCACGATCTTCCTCGCGCGCGAGGCGCACCACGAGTCGCGACTGCTCGTCGACGCTCGCCTCGAGGGCGATGCCGTCCTTGCCGAGGCGCTCCTGGAGGCTCTTGCGAACGAACTCGAGCTCGCGCTGGATCGCTTCGCCGAGGTCGACGCCGACCACCCAATGGATCCCACCGCGCAGGTCGAGACCCATGCGCAGCCCGTCGTCCGGCCAGATCGCGCTCGCAACGCGCTGCTCCTTGGGCACGAAGTTCGCGGCCGTCAGGAACGTGAAGAGCGCGACGAGCGCGCCGACCAGCACCGATCTCCAGGCCAACCCACCGCTCACGCTTCGTCTCCCTTTCCAACCGAAGAGCCGCCCGCCGCGCTGCCGTCGCCCGGAGCCGCCTTCGTCAGCTGATCGATGCGACTGCGACTGACCCGCAGCTTGATCTTCTCGCCCTTGAGCCGCGCCACTTCGACCTCGAGCACGTCGCCATCGACCGCGGCGACCTTCCCGTGGATCCCGCCGGCCGTCACGACGTCGTCGCCCCGGGCCGCCGTCTTCAGGAAGGCCTCGCGCTCACGCTGCTGCTTCTGCTGGGGTCGGATCACGAGGAAATAGAAGATCAGGAAGATCGACGTCATCATCGCCAGGAACGCAAAATCGAAGCCGCCGGCCTGCGCCTGCAGCGGCACCCATCCACCCGAATCCATCGACTATCTCCCCACCAGCTCCGCCGGGCTCCGCCGCTTTCCGGACTCCGCCCGCGACGCGACGTTCTCGGACCGCCAGGCCTCGAGTCGAGCCCCCGAATAGAAGCGCGCGAGGATACGCTGATACGACGCCCCGCGCCGCGCCAGCTCGCGCGCTCCCCACTGGCTCATGCCGACCCCGTGTCCGTAGCCGGATCCGACGAAGGCAAATCCCTGCGGCGTGCGGCGGATGTCGAAGAGCCGGCTGCGCAGACCGAGGCTCTCGGCGAGGGCCCGGACCTGGTCGCGTTCGAGCACCGCCTGGCCCGCCCGCCCCCGGGCCACGATGCGCTCGACGCGACCGCTCTCGGTGCGCTTTTCCACCTCGAGGCGCTGGACCGGGCCGAGATCCCTGCCGAGAGCGGCGATCGCGCCGTTCAGGGCCTCGGGGGGCGGGATCGTGCGCCAGTAGGTGAAGGGGGCGTCCTCTTCGTGCTCGACGTCGATGCTGCCGAGATAGGGCAGGCTGCGGCCCCAGACCTCGGCGGCGCTCGCGGTCCGGCCCCCCGCCGTCGAATGGAAGACGGCGAGGATGGGGCGCCCCGCGTGGGTCAGGATCTCGCCGCGGGTCGCCTCGACGGCCCGGCGCGTCGCCGTCGATTCGGACTCGATGCCGCGATAGACCTGGGAGAGCTCGCTCGCCTGGACGTCCCAGGGCTCGCTGCGTCGCCGCTCGCGCTGGTAGAGCGCGTAGGTTCGGGTTGCGACGGCCTGGGCGCGGAGCGCCTGATCGGGCCAGCTGGCGGGCATCTCGCCCCCGACCGTGGCGACGACGTAGTCCTCGAGCTCGATGTGGTTCAGGACCAGGATCCGGCCGAGCTCGACCCGCAGCTCGAGTCGACCGCGGTAGCGGCGCGCACCGACCTGCCAGGGCCCCTCGCGCTCGGGCCGCCAGACCGCACCGGACGGGCGGCCGTCGACGACGAGCTCGAGGCTCTTGCTCTCGAGGTCCACGCGGTGGACCGAAGCCGGCGACCGGACCTCGATGGGCTCGCGCGATTCGAGCAGGAGGACACGGACCTCCGGCGTCCGACTCGCCCCGGCCTCCGTCCCGGCGAGCCCGGCGACGACCACGCCGACCAGCGCGGCCAGCAGAGCCGAACGGCAGAGCCGAGGACGAAGGTCGGATCGGGCACGCATCGGCTCGTCCGTCCTACAGGTCCGCGCGGATCGCCTCGGCCTTGTTGGTCCGCTCCCAGGGCAGACCGACGTGCTCGCGTCCGAAATGGCCGTGATACGAGGTCGCGCGATAGATCGGCCGGCGCAGGTCGTGGGTCTCGTCGATGCCCCGCGGCGTCAGGTCGAAATGCTTGCGCACGATCTTCTCGAGCTTCGCCGCGTCGAGGGCGCTCGTCCCGAACGTGTCCACGCGGATCGAGACCGGCTCGGCGACGCCGATCGCGTAGGCGAGCTGGACCTCGGCGCGCCGCGCGGCGCCGGCGGCGACCAGGTTCTTCGCGACATAACGCGCCGCATAGGCCGCGCTGCGATCGACCTTCGAGGGATCCTTGCCGGAGAAGGCGCCTCCGCCGTGGCGCCCCATGCCGCCGTAGGTGTCGACGATGATCTTGCGGCCGGTCAGGCCGGCGTCGCCCATCGGACCGCCGACGACGAAGCGGCCGGTCGGGTTGACGTGGAAGATCGTGTCCTTGTCGATCAGGTTCGACGGCAGCGACGCGCGGATGATCGACTCGATCACCTCCTGCTTCAGCTTGGCGTGGGCCACGTCGGGGGAGTGCTGGGTCGAGAGCACGATGGTCCCGATGCGGACGGGGCGGTTCTGGTCGTCGTACTCGACCGTGACCTGGCTCTTGGCGTCGGGGCGGAGGTAGTCGAGCTCGCCGCTCTCGAAGAGCTCGCGATGGCGCTCGATCAGGCGGTGCGCATAACGGATCGGCGCGGGCATCAGCTCGGGCGTCTCGTCGCAGGCGTAGCCGAACATCATGCCCTGGTCGCCGGCGCCCTGCTCCTTGTGGAGGCCTTCGCCTTCGGTGACGCCCTGGGAGATGTCGGGGCTCTGCTTGCCGAGGGCGACCTGGACGGCGCAGGTCG
>JBIPOQ010000342.1:0-4475 GCA_044379055.1 Myxococcota bacterium | reverse complement strand
GTTCCGCCGAGATTGCCGAGCGTCGGAGAGGCGAGGAGCCACTGAGAAGCGCTGCCGACGGTCACGTTCTCGACGAAGAACGCATCGACGTCGCGGTCGGACTGCTCCCACCAGAGGCCAGCCCGGGCCGTCAGGCCAGCGAACTCGGTCAGCTCGATCTCCTGCTCGGCGTCGATCCGCGCGAAATACTGCTCCTCCTCGATGTTGGTCCGGGAGGAGACGATGGCGCCCTGCTGGCCGGTGGCAAAGAAGTTGCCCTCGCCGAGGTCCCCGACGCGTACGGGAAAGCGCGTGGGAATCGGGGCGGGTGTGACGCCGGGCGGACACGAGAAGCCGCCGGTGCCGCAGGGCTCGTAGATGAAGCGCATGCCGAGGGCCGAATCGTCCTGGGTCGTCGTCGCGTAGTTGGTCGCCCAGCGGACCTCGAGGCCCTCGAGGACGTCGAATTCGTGGACGCCGTTCAGCTGGTAGACGTCGAGGTCCCGTTCCCGCTCGAAGGAGTTCGAGCGCCCGAAGTTCGCGAACCAGAGCGCTCCGCGTGCCGGCGAGTCGGACAGCTCCTCGCGCGTCGCGTTCGCCTGGCCGAGCCGACCACTGAGCGTGGAGACGCGCCGGAAGGAGTCGATGAGGAAATTGGTATTGAGGTCCCCGTTCTGCGTGGCCTCGATCAAGGGCCCGTAGTCGAGATCGGTGAAGTAGCCGTTCTCGCGCAGCTCGACGATCTCCTCCTTCACTTCGGTGTGCAGGTAGGTCGCGTCGACGCGATGGCGCGCCTCCTCGTCGAGGTCCACGCCGAGGGCGGCGAAACCGGTCAGCTGCTCCGTGCGCGTGCTCTCGATCTGATCGAAGCGTCCGTCGGACAGCGCGAGCTCGCCGAAGGCGAGGCCGCCCGAGCGCGTCACCGGCGAGCCCGGCTGCTGGAACGGGGGGTCGGGCAGCTCGGGCTCGCGGCCCTCCTGGAAGCCCTGCTCGCTGCGGTAGTCGATTTCGTGGTTGAGCGCGCCCTTGACCCGGAAAGAGACTCCGAAGAGCTCGTGCTGGCCCCCCGCGCTCGCGCCGACGTCGCTCTCGATGATGTCGACCGGATCGGCTTCCTTGCCGACCGTCGAGCCCTGGTCGTATTCGAGGAAGCGCTTCTCGGCACCTTCCTCGAAGCCCGTGCCGAGCGAGAGCTTCAGCGTCGGATCCTCGGGGTAGTCGAGCGAGACGATGTCGATCGAGCCGCCCGAGGAGTTGCTCGGGGCGGCGGGCTCGAAGGTCTTCGCGACGGCGAGGTTCGACACGACGTCGGAGGGGAAGAGATCGAGCTGGACCGACTGGCTGTCGGGATCGGGGCTCGGGACCGGCGCGCCGTTGAAGGTCGTGCTGCTGTAGCGGTCCTCGAGGCCGCGGATGATCGCGAACTGGCCCTCGACGATGTTGATGCCGGAGACCCGCTTCAGCGCATCGGCGACGTCGCTCGCGGCGAACTTCGAGAGGTCCTCGGCGGACATGAGATCGAGCTGGACGTCGGACTCCGTCCGCATCGACAGCCCCTGCAGGAGCTCGTCCATGAGGGCGGCCTCGACGACGAACTCCTCGATCTCTCCGTCCGCCTCTTCGACGACCTCGGTCGCGACCGAGCCGACGGCGGGCATGGCGAAGTCCTGGACCGTCTCCTGACCTGCGACGATCTCGACCTCGGGGAGCGAAACCGTCGGGCGACCCGACTTGACGAAGCGCAGTGCGTGGCGGCCGGCGGGCACGGACTCGAAGACGTAGGCGCCGGACGGGTCGGTCGCGGCGATCTCCTCGCGCGGCCCGCTGCCGTTGCCCGGATCGGGGAGCTCGAGGATGACGGTCGCGTTCTCGATCGCGGCGCCCGACTCGGCATCGGCGACCTTCCCGCGCAGGCGTCCGACCGCCGTCCCGGGCGATTCCTGAGCCGCGGCCGGAAGGCCGACGCAGAGGGCGAGCGCCAGCGCGAGCAGCAGCCCGAGGGCGGAGGAGAGTCTGCCGAAGCCGGAGCGGGCGGCCGAATGGGCCCGGCACATCGATCTCAAGGAGGCCCCCATGACCCTCCCGTCGAGGATGCGTCACGAGGATTTCGCGGCGCCCGCTCAGGGGGACCACGCGCGAGGATCTCGGGATCTCGCTGGGCTCGCGATCGACGGAAGGAGAAGAATTCGCAAGGCACCGACCCACGACGACGGTCGGGGCCATCGGACGTCGCGAGTATGAGAAGCTGGCGCGGCGATGCGGTCGCGGGAGCGTGACGATTCAGTGAAGGGCGCTTCGCGGAATCAGGCGTCGACCCACTCGATCTTCTCGGAGATCGGCTTGCGGCGGCCCTGGGGCCACTCGGCGGGATTCGCGGGATAGCCCAGATAGAAGATGCCGAGGCACCGGTCGTCGGCGCCGATCCCCATCCAGGCATTCATCTCGGGCGTATAGAGGAAGGGCGGCGTCGACCAGAACGTCCCGAGGCCGCGGGCGGTCGCGGCGAGCTGCATGTTCTGGACGGCGCAGGCGACGGCCTCGATCTCCTCGAGCTCGGCGATCTTCCGGATCTCCTGGCGCGCCATCCAGACGAGCATGACGACGGGCGCCTTGAGCGGCATGACGCGCATCTTCTCGAGCTTGTCGGGCTTCTGCTGGTCGAGGGGCAGGGCCGTCTGGTAGAGGGTCGCCATCGCATCGGCGAGCTTCTGGCGCGCCGGGCCGCGGAAGATGCGGAAGCGCCAGGGCTCGGTCAGGCCATGGCTCGGCGCCCAGCGCGCGCTCTCGAGCACGGCCTCGAGCTCGGCCGCCGGAACCGGGGCGTCGCTCATCATGGGCGGCTTGAGGGTGCGGCGCTTCTGGATGATCTCGTCGAGGGCCTTCGGGTCCACGGGTCTTCCTCTTCTATCCTGGGTCTTCGTCGCTGGGATTCTAGATGCCGAGCTGCGAGAGCGCGTCGATGATGCGGCCGAGCACGAGCGAGAGGTTCGGTCGGGTCTGCTCGACGCGCGCCGCGAGCTCGCGGAGCTCCTCGTAAAGCGGCTCGGCCAGGGTCGTGGCGGGATTCTCGTCGTCGAGATGGACGGCGACCTCGGCGAGCGTGCGGTCGAGGAGCGTCCGGTCGCCGGGCGAGAGGGGCTCGCCCGAGGCGATCTCCTTGCGGAGGTGGGCGATCGTCTCTTCGAGGTGCTTCCTGGGGGCCATTTCCGTCTCCCGGGCGATCGATCGTTTCGGGAGGGCCGATCGCCGAGGTCTGACTATAGTGTGCGCCATGCCGAAACGCGCCCAGTCCTCGCTGGCTTTCGACCTTTTCTCGCCCGTCTCGTCGACCTCGCCGTCGCGACCGGGGCGGGTCCGCGGGACTCGATGTCTCGTGTTATTCGCGCTGCTGGCCGGTCTCGCCTGCGCCGGGGGCGACGGCGGCTCCGCGCCCGAATCCGGCGCCGACGCGACGGGGCCGGCTGCGGCGGCCGCCCTCTCCGGGAAGGCCGGCGAAGCCGGAAAGGCCGAAGCCGCCGGGAAGGCCGAGAAGGAAGGCGACGACGCCCGGGATGCCTGGGTCGTCCCCGATGCCATGGGCGACATCTATGCCGCGAACTGCGCCGTCTGCCACGGCCCGGCCCTCGAGGGCTCGGCGCTGGGCTCCGCGCTGAACGGCCCCCTCGCCCACGGCGACTCCGTCGACGCCGTCGCCGCGAGCATCGCGAAGGGCTTCGGCGAGAAGATGCCCGGCTGGGCCGCGACGATCCCGGCCTCCGACATCCGCGGCCTCGCGATCTACCTGCTCGAGAAGCGGGAGGGCGACCGCGGCGACAAGGGGACGGGCGTCGGCGAGCCGCCGGTCCTCCCGACCGGGGTCCAGAAGACCAGGCTCCACGACTTCACGATCCGCCTCGTCCGCGGCGGATTCTCCGAGCCCTACTCGATCGCCCCGCTCCCCGACGGCCGCATCCTCGTCACGGAGAAGATGCGCGGCCTCTCGATCGTCGCCGCCGACGGCTCCTCCGCGACCCTCGTGACGGGCACGCCGAAGGTCTACGCCGACTCCGAGCTCCGCGGCACCGCCTACGCCGGCATGGGCTGGATGCACGAGGTCGCCCTCCATCCCGACTTCGCCGCGAACGGCTGGATCTACCTCCTCTACGGCGATCGCTGCGAAGGCTGCAACGCAGCGAGCCGGAAGACGGGCCGGCCCGTCGTGATGCTGAAGCTCGTCCGCGGCCGGCTCTCGGGCAGCGCCTGGGTCGACCAACAGACGATCTGGGAAGGGCCGAAGGCGAGCTACCAGGACGGCCTCGAGAATGGCGCCGGCGCCCGCATCGAGTTCGACGACGCGGGGCATGTCTACTTCGTCGTCGGCCAGTTCGTCGACTACGCCGGCATCCAGGACCTCGACCAGCCCTACGGCAAGATCATGCGCGTGCGCGACGACGGCCGGATCCCCGCCGACAATCCGTTTCTGAAGGTGCCCGGGTCCTTGCCCGCCATCTATACCC
>JBIPOQ010000341.1:0-4481 GCA_044379055.1 Myxococcota bacterium | reverse complement strand
CGAGCCGACCGCGCAGGGCGAGCAGCTGCTGTGGCAGCGGGATGCGCACCGGACAGACCCCCGCACACGCGCCGCAGAGCGAGCAGGCATGCGGCAGCTCCGCATGCGCCTGCGGATCGCGCACGGTCTCGAGCACCGACCCGATCGGCCCCGGGATCACGGCCTCGTAGCTGTGGCCCCCGCTCCGCCGGTAGACCGGACAGGTATTGAGGCACGCCCCGCAGCGGATGCAGGCGAGGGCCTCGCGGAATTCGGGCTCCGCGAGCAGCCGGCTGCGCCCGTTGTCGACGATCACGACGTGGAGCTCGCGCTCGGGCGTCCGGCCGCGGAAATGCGAGGTGTAGGCGGAGATGGCCTGGCCGGTCGCCGAACGCGCGAGCAGGCGCAGGAAGACCGCGAGGTCGCGTTTCGCAGGCACGATCTTCTCGAGGCCGACGCAGGCGATGTGGAGCGGCGGGAGCGCGGTCCCGAGGTCGACGTTGCCCTCGTTGCTGACGACGACGAGCGAGCCCGTCTCCGCCACGGCGAAGTTGACGCCCGTGAGGCCCGCCTCGGCGGCGAGGAAGCGTCCGCGCAGGTCCCGGCGCGCGAGGTCGGTCAGCGCGTCCGGATCGTCGAGGCCGGGCGGGGCGCCCATCGTGCGCGCGAAGGTCTCGCCGACCTCGCCGCGGCGCAGGTGGATCGCGGGCATGACGATGTGGCTCGGGGGCTCGTGGCGCAGCTGCACGATGCGCTCGCCGAGGTCGGTGTCGACGACGTCGATGCCGAGGGCCTCGAGATGGGGATTGAGGCCGCACTCCTCGGTCAACATCGACTTGCTCTTCACGACCCGCGTGATGCCCCGCTCGGAGAGCAGGCGGGCCACGATCGCGTTGTGCTCGGCCGCGTCCCGGGCCCAGTGGACCACCGCCCCGGCCCGGGTCGCCTGCGCCTCGAACTCGATCCACAGCTCGGGCAGCCGCTCGAGCGCCTCGCGCTTGATCGCCGCCGCCTCGTCCCGCAGCGCCTCCCAGTCGGGCACGAGATCCGCCGCGGCGTCGCGCTTCGCGCGCACGAACCAGAGCGCCCGGTCGTGCCAGGTCGTGCGTTCCGCGTCGGCGACGAAGGCCCGCGCGCGACTAACGTGGCCCATTGGCGGCTCCCGGGGCGGATCGCTCTTCGGCGCGCTCGGCGGAGTCGCCGACGATCGCCTCGGCGAGGATCTCCGCGACGTGGCGGAAGACGAGGGGCGAGCCGCGCCGCCGGGCCAGGCCCTCGAGCTGGAGCAGGCAGGAGACGTCGCTCGAGGTCACGACCTCGGCGCCCGCGCGTTCGTGGTCCGCCAGGCGGTCGAGCCCCATGCGACAGGACACCGCCTCCTCTTCGATCGAGAAGAGGCCGCCGAAGCCGCAGCACTCGTCGCGGCGCTCGAGCGGGACGAGCTCGAGGCCGGCGAGCTCGCCGAGGAGCTGGCGCGCGGGGTCGGGGCGGGCGGGGGCACGGGACTCGCTCGGGGTCCCGTGGCCGAGCTCGCGGAGCGCATGGCAGCTGGCGTGCAGCCCGACGCGCCGGGGAAAGCGTCCGCGGAGACCGCGCAGCGCGCCGGTCTCGACGAGGAACTCGCAGAGCTCGCGGGTCCGGCCGGCGGTCGAGCGCGCGCTCGTGCTCCGCTCGGGAAGGAGATGGGGGAGATGGCGGCGGACGTGGGCGGTGCAGCTGCCCGAGGGCGTCACCACGACGTCGTAGCCGCCGAAGATCTCGTCGAAGCGTCGGCCGAGGCGGGCGGCCTGGGCGCGCTCGCCGGCCGTCGAGAAGGGCTGACCGCAGCAGGTCTGCGCCTCGGGGAACTCGAAGGCGATGCCGAGCGCGTCGAAGAGGCGGACCACCGCGAGCCCGACCTCGGGGCGCAGCTGATCGACGTAGCAGGGGATGAACAAGCCGATCGTCATCGCGCGCACGGGCTCCGGTCCCGCGGCGCGGGCTGGCGACGTCGGGACGGGCGGAGGATATGTTGCGGCCCGCGAGCTGAGTAGGGCAGGGCGGGCGGCGCGGTCGACGCGTACGGGAACGGAGAGCACCGGTGCGACGAGCGTCGATCCGACGTGAAGAGAAGCGGCGCGGCCCGGGTCGACGCGAGCGGGTCGGGCGGCGACGCGGTCCGGGCCTCCTGCTCGTCCTGCTCGGGCTCGTCGCGTCGGGGACGGTTCGGGCCGAGGACGAGTGGGACGTCGACGAGGAGCTCGTCGTGACCGCCACGCGACTGCGCGATCCGGCGGGCGAGAAGCCCTACCAGGCGAGCGTGCTGTCCGGCGAGCGCCTCGATCTGGGCCTCAGCCCGTCGGTCGCGGACGCGCTGCGGTTCGTGCCCGGGCTGCACCTCGTCCAGGAGGGCGCGCCCGGCGGACGGGCGGCGCTCTCGCTGCGCGGGCTCGATCCGAACCACGTCGTCGTCCTCGTCGACGGCGTCCGCGTCAACGATCCGACCAACTCGCGGGGCGGCTCCTTCGATCCGTCGACGCTCGCGCTCGTCGATCTCGAGCGGGTCGAGATCGTGCGCGGACCGCTGTCCTCGATCCACGGCGCGGACGCCCTCGCCGGCGTCATCCAGATCGTGACGCGCGGCGTCGAGCCCGACGCGCCGCTGCGGACGCGGGTGCGTGCCCGCGGCGGGCGCTTCCACGCGGGCGAGGTCGCGGGCCAGGCCAGCGCGGGCCTCGGCGGCATCGCGGGGCTCTCCCTCGGCGCGGGCCTCAATACCTCGCGCGATCCCCGTTCCGACGGCGGCTTCGATGCCGCGAGCTTCCACGCGAAGCTGCGAGTCCCGATTCCCGTCCTGGGCGACTTCGAGACCTTCACCCGCGTCCACGCGAGCAGCGCCCGGGCCTTCCCCGAGTCGAGCGGGGGCCCCGAGCTCGCCGTCCTGCGGGCGATGGAGGATCGCGACGTCCGGGAGATCCTGGTCGGCGCCTCCCTGACGCGCGCCCTCGCCGGCGAGGCCGGTCAGATCCGGGCCCTCGTGAGCCGGGCCTCGCGTCGGGAGGACCTCGAGTCCCCGGGCATCTCCTCGGGCGCACCGCCGGGCGACGTCGCCGACGTCGTGCCCGCCTCCCGGGCGGGGGACGAATACGAGCGCTGGGACGTCAGCCTGGTCGGGGAGGGCGAGCTGCCGGCCTTCGGCGGCCCGGTCTTCGGCGAGGGCACGCGGCTCGTCGGCGGGCTGGCCGGGGTCTTCGAGAACGGCGAGAGCGATACGGCCCTCGATTTCCCCGGCGTCGGCTTCGTGCCCGCACCCTTCTACGATACGCGGCGGACCCTGAGCGCCTTCGGCGAGCTCGAGCAGCCCCTCGGGCCTGCGGTCCTCTCGACGAGCCTGCGCTTCGACGCGACCCCGGACGAGGAGGATCGGCTCTCGCCCGCGGTCGGGCTGGCTTCGGCGATCCCGGGGACCCCATTCTCCCTCTTCGGTCGCTACGGCCAGGGATTCCGGCGCCCGAGCTTCTACGCGCTCCGCAACCCGATCGTCGGCAATCCTGCTCTCGGTCTCGAGCGCAGCAGCGGCTGGGAGGCCGGCATCCGCTACCGCGGCTTCGAGGATCGCCTCGGCGCCCAGCTCGGCTATTTCGATCTCGAGGTCGAGAACCTCCACGACTTCGACGCGCAGACCTTCCAGATCGTCGACCGGGGCCGGCTCGTCTCCCGGGGCGTCGAGCTCGAGCTCTCGCTGCGGCCGCGCCCGATCCTCGAGCTGCTCGGGGCGGTCAGCTTCAACCCGACGGATTTCGGCGGGACGAGTCAGGCCCCGCTCAATCGCCCGCGCTGGCGGGGCTTCGCCGAGGTCCGGGCCCATCCCTTCACGGACTGGGAATTCGGTCTCCGCGTGCTCGCGGTCGGATCGTCCAAGGCCTCGGCTGCGGCGATCGATGGCCGAACGATCACGCTGGCCGGCTACGAGCGGGTCGACCTGCGCGCCGGCTGGACCCCTCTGCCCGGCCTCGATCTCTTCTTCGAGATCGAGAACCTGACCGACCGCGATCATCGCGAGGCCGTCGGCTTCGAGTCCCCCGGCATCGCGCCCCGCGTCGGTCTCGTGCTGACCCGCTAGCCGTCGGCTGCTCGCGACCGCGTGGCACGGTCCCCCCGGACGTGGACGCGGCCCTCGATTCGTGGCCTGCGGTCCCGCTGCGGCCCGAATCGCTCGGGAATTCCGCCCCCGTCCGGTCTTCGAGCGCACGGCGAGACGACGACGCGTCAGATTCGAGTGGCCGACGTCGCAGGCGCCTCGCCTCCGGAGCCGACGTGCGGTCCTTTTCGTCGCGCGAAAAAAGCGCTTGGGAAATCGTGCGGGATTTGAAAGAATACGCCCCGCGCCCAAATGCTTCCGTACGTTCACGCGACTTCCGGTCTACCGGTCACGAGTCGCTGCGCTCGGAAGCAAACACCATCCATGTTGCATTTGGATCGCGGCGTGTAGTGTCTGGGTCGACCGAACGTGACCTGGCACA
>JBIPOQ010000340.1:0-4501 GCA_044379055.1 Myxococcota bacterium | reverse complement strand
TCCGCGATCGTTCCGCTGGTGTAGAGCGGCTCCTTGTCACCGAACCACGCACACCCCGACGACCCGATGCAGAACAGCCCGAGCATCAGACTCGAGACGATTCGATTCATTTCCGCCATGCGATCCCCTTCCTTGTTTCGATTGCTCCGCCGTGCCCAGCCGATCCGCTCGAATCGGACGAATCCGATCGGCCGCTCGGTGTCGTCGCCAGTGATCCTGTCACCCACGACGCGAACGCGACCCCGGATCGTCGACACGTTCCGACGATAGGCGGCCTGGCTCCCCAATCGAAGGCCCATGGCATTTTTTCTTCCCAGGACATTGCACGGGCGAAGCCCCCGCCGGTCTCGCTGACGACGTCGCCCGAGCGATCCCCCACCCGACATCGAGATGGACGCCTCCACCGTCGGTGCGGCGCCCCGATGAAGGCGTTGCTCTCGGCCTCGGAATCTTCTGGGCGAGTCCACGGATTCCGCGGCGTGCGATCCGGAGGAGGTCCGAAGATGACATTCTGTCTCACGAGCGACGAGAACGATCGGGCAAGGGGCAGCGGGCCGACAGTCGACCGTGACGAATCGGCAGGGCGGATGCTCGAGGCGGTCGAGCAGGCATGTTGCTAGGCAAGCATCCGTTCGCGTGGGCGAGGTCGTTCTGCTTCGCAGCCGGCCTTTTCGTGGGCTCGGCGTCGTCGGCGGCATGATGATGGCGCCGACGACGCCGAGCAAGTCTGCATGGACGGTGAGGAGCGGCAATGCGATGACGAGCGCCACGAGCTTCGGGAGCACGAGCGGCTCGATCGGAGGAATGCCCACGGTAAGAAGCGCATCGACCTCCTTCGTCACCTCCATCGTCCCGATCTGCGCGGCGTAGGCCGAGCCCGAACGGCCGGCGATGATGATCGCGGTGAGCCAAGGCGAGAGCTCGCGCAGCATGGCGAGACCGACGAGGTCCGCGACGAAGAGGTTGGCTCCGTAACGTCGGAGCTGCGTCGCCCCCGGGTAGGCGATCACGATGCCCATCAGGAAGACGAGCAGGCCCGTGATCGGCAGCGCGGCGAAGCCGGCCGTACGAATGTCGTAGAGGATCGGCCGCCATCGGAGGCGCTGCGCGCCGGGCGAGCGAGCGCAGCGCGGCGATCGCCATCTGGCCGATGAACTCGAGCAGCTCGGCTCCCTGCCCGCCGCTCGTCCAGACGTGCCGGCCGAGGCGAGCGACCATGCCTTGCGGGGCGAGCGGCACGCCGATCGCCGTCTGCATTGCCGACGCCTCGACCATCTCGAGCAGCGTCATGTGCTCTTGGCGGAGCGCGACGACCGATACACCACGCCCGCTGCGCTCGAGCGTCCCCACCCTCCGCCGGAGCAGCCAGCCATCCTTCGATCGCCACGACGTGCGTGACCGTCCACGCGCCGACACGGCGAAGCTCGCTGCCGTGGATCTCGATGGGGCCTCTGTCGGTCGTTTCGACGGGTCGCGTCAGTGTTCCTTCGCCGAACGAGCGCGCACCGGCTCCCACACAGGCGCCGGACAGCTCGAGGCCGCCGAATGTTCGAGCAGGATCCGACGAACCTCCTCGATCGTCTGAGAAGCGGCCTGCATACCGGAGTGAGGGCTCTTCACGACCAGCTCGGACACGACCCCATCGATGTGCGCGCTCTCGTACTTGACGACGCCGTCGCCCGCCGACTTGCGGGGCTTGTCGAGGTCGACGACCGAGATGATCGAGTGTGCCTTGACGGCGGGACTCACGGGGATCTTCGAGAGCGTCTGGATGTAGGGGTTGCCAGGCGACATGTTGTCGATGCTGGTCGGGATGCGGCTGAACGTGAGCCCCGCTGCGCCCTTGGGCAGCAGCGTCAAGAGGTCCGTGCCGACCCGTACGAGATCGCTCGGGAGGCGCACGAAGCGCTCGGCCAGGCGGCGCACGAACTGCGGGCCGGCGAGGTAGCTGCC
This sequence comes from Myxococcota bacterium, assembly GCA_044379055.1. Taxonomy (GTDB): domain Bacteria; phylum Myxococcota_A; class UBA9160; order UBA9160; family UBA4427; genus UBA4427. The sequence continues at coordinate 2,548 of JBIPOQ010000340.1, read as the reverse complement.
GCGATGGGGCGTCGCAAGGAACATCACCTCGGTCACGAACGGAAGCCGCTTGACGAATAGACTCTCCCGCAGCAGGTCCTTGGTCTTCGGGTCGAGCTCGAGCTCTTCGAAGTTCGAGTCCGAGATGTTCGCCCAGAACGCGTTGCCCGAGTCGATCGCGGTGAGCTTCGTCAGCAGTCCCCCCTGGCTATGACCCAGGACCACCATGTCCCGGAGGCAGGGATCCTTGCCGTCGGGGTCGCCTCGCTCCACGGCCTTCGTCAAGGCGTCGCGGAGCTGCCAGGCCGAGTAGGCGATCGGATTGCCGGAATCGTAGGTGAACGTCCAGAAGGCATAACGCTCGCGCAGCCGACTGTCGGCGAGCATGTCGTTGATCATGTCGGCCCAGCGTGCGGTGCTCGACGCGGTTCCGTGGACGAAGACGATCGGGATGCGCCCCTTCTTGTAGGGTCGGATCCCGTTGAGCTTGCTCTTCTTTCGCACGCCGATCGCGTTGCCGAGGAAGACCTGCATTTCCGTCTTCCAGAACCGGGACTCTGCCAGGGTCGCGGCCAGCGCCGCCGAAGGCTCGGATTCGAGGGCGATCGTTCGGCCAGCGTCGTCCTCGAAAGACAGCGCGTCGAGACTCTCGAAGACTTCGAATTCGCCGTGCAGCTGACCACTCTGGAGACCCGCCATGGGTCGATCGATCACGACGACTGCGGTCAGGGGCACCAGATCGCCCGGGTCGAGCTGCACGACCGGCCTGGTGCCCGCGAGCGGCCGGGCCTTGGCCCCGAGCGGCGAACCGATCCCAGGATGGCGATAGCGATTTCGCAGGCCGGTGACCTGGAGCTCGGTGACGGGCCGCACGTCGTAGAATTCGTAGCCTCCCATCTCCAACGCGTCGGGCGCGATCGCCACGGTGATCTTTCCGAACGGGAGGGCCAGATCGAAGCTCGTTCGATTCTTGAACGCGACCAGGCCGCCGGCGGTGCGCTGGAAGGCAGACGTGAGGGCACGGTTGTACAGATCGGCAGCGACCCGGGCTCGCGGGTCGAGGGGATCGAGGGGCGTGGTGCCCGCCTCGGGAAAGAGCAGCGCCCACGTATAGACCACGGTGGCCGCGTAGTCCGTCTGGAGCTTCGTGCGCTCGGCGCGCAGGTACGAGAGCTCGGCCAGAGCGAACAACGCCTGGGGCGGAAAATTCTCTGCCCGTGCTGCTCCGTGCAGATTCGCGAGGGCCACGACCGGCAGCTCGTCGTACATCTCGAGCAGGCCATGGCGACGCAGCTCGTTCTGCGTGAAGTCGCTGGCGCGATCGTCGGTGAGCGCATTGCGGGTGAGGTAGCGATGGATCTCGCGCGGATTTCCCGTCCGGACGCCGACCGGACTCGCACAAGCGGTCGCGAAGAGCGCCAGCGCGAGAGCTGAGCCAACGCCACGCAATAGAGATGACGCCACGAAAGATCTCCTTCCCATGATTCAGGGGCGCTTGCCTCGGGATTCGAGGGCATGTGAGGCGAAACGGTAGGCGAAGAGCAACCCGAAGAAAGCCACGATCAGCTGGAGGACACGCCAGGCGACGAGATTCACGATCGCTCGCGAGCCGGCCTCGACCCGCTCGACCTGCACCGTGACTTCGGCCAGTGCGCCCCCGAGCGTATCCGAGCCCGCGAGTGTGCCCGTCGACTCGAGAAGCGCTCGGAGCTCCGTCGCTGCCGAGCTGACCTCCGCTGCCGTCTGCTGCCACTCGCGGATGTCGAAGGGGCGCGAGGGCTTCGAGGGGTCCGCCGGCGGCTTGGAGAGCTGGGCCACCAGGTCACCCCAGGACTGTCCTGCCTCCGCCACCGCCGTGGCCGAACGCTCGAGGGATTGCGAGAGCGGTCCGAGGCTTCGCCCCGTTCGGTCCGCCTCGGCCAGCAGCGCGTGAAGGATCTCGGGAAGCGATTCGGCCGTCCGCGACAGCGACTCGGCACTCAGGGCGAGGGTCTCGAAGCTCTTCATGCTCGTCTCGATGTTGCCCTGTTGGGTCACGTCGAGCGCGAGCAGCTGGAGATTCCAGCGGATCAGCCGGGGCATCACGTTGATGGTCCGGGCCATCTCCTTGGCCGTCTGGTTGAACTCGCGAATCGCCTGGGCGCCCTCGTCGACGCCCTGCAACGCACGGAACGGCGACATCGGAATCGCTGCCAGCCAGGCGAAGGTGGGGTTCATCGTGCTGGCGGTGACGAGGTTCTGGACCTTCTCGGCCACGAACTCGCCGCGGATCGGTTGGGCCTTCACGAGCTCTCGGACCTCTCGGTCGACGCGAGCGAGCTCCTGCTCGTCGAGGAATCGCTTGCCGACCTCGAGGGCGGCCGAGACGAGCTCCCCGCTCGCGGCGGCCGCCAGCGGCTGCTGATCGCCGAAGGAATCCGTGCCGCTGCCGGTCGTGAAATACTCGTTCAAGCTGGTCGCGAGGGTGAGCAGGGCGACGTAGGCGGACTCGGGCTCGCGCTGGAAGGCCGCTTCGGTGATGACGGGCGTCATCAGGAGCTTCCAGCGCAGCGCTCGACGCTGGATCGCG
>JBIPOQ010000339.1:0-4516 GCA_044379055.1 Myxococcota bacterium | reverse complement strand
AGCCGGAGCGACAGGGCATCGAAGTAGAGATAGGCGCCGTAGAGCTCGGGGAACGCATCGCCGCGATAGACGTAGCCGCCGATCACGAGATCGCCGCCGGCGGGATCGTTGTGGTCGTATTCGAGAGTCGGCGGCGTCGAGGCGATGTCCGAGCAGCGCGCGCCGCTGCGGAAGTCGCGCGTCCCCTCACAGAAATCCCAACCGAAGTTGAGCCCGCCGGGCGTTCCGGCTCGAACGCGGTTCACTTCCTCGCGGTGTCCGCCCCCGACGTCGGCGATGTAGAGATCGCCGGTGACGCGATCGAAGCTGATCCGCCAGGGATTGCGCAGCCCGTAGTGGTAGACGAGCGGATCCGCGCCGGGGGTGCCGACGAAGGGATTGTCGGAAGGCACGATCGACGGTGCACCTTGTCGCACGTCGAGGCGCAGGATCTTGCCCAGCCTCGAGCCGAGATTCTGGGAGTTGCGCCCGGGATCGGTGCCCGCGCCGCCGTCGCCGGTCGCGATGTAGAGCATCCCGTCGGGACCGAAGACGACGGGTCCGCCGTTGTGGTTCGTGTAGGGCTGACGGAACTCGAGGATCTCGGTCCGGGTCGCCGGGTCCGCCTGCTCGGGATCGTTCGCGCGGGTCTCGTAGCGCACGATCTTGCTGCAGCCGGCCGCGGCCGGCGCGGTACAGCCGGTCGTCGCGGTGTAGTTCACGTAGAAGCGGCGATTGGTCGCGTAGTCCGGATCGAAGGCCAGACCGAGCAGGCCCTGCTCGCCGCCCGCGACGACGAGCGAGCGGATGTCGAGAAAGACGCGGGAGGTCGCCACGTCGTTGCGGTTCTCGAAGACGTGGATCCGGCCGACCTGCTCGACGACGAAGATCCGATTCGATCCATCCGGCGGGATCTCGAACCCGACGAGCCCGCCCAGGGACGTCAGCGCCGTGAACGCCGGCACGAAGGTCATCGGCTGCGGGTTCGGGTCGCCCTCGATCGGCATCGCGTGGCCAGCGAACGGGGGCCGCTGCGCGAGCGGGCAGGACTGGGCCGAAGCGGCCGCCGGCCCGAGGAGGATCTGCATCGCCACGATCAGGAGGAGGCACGGGAGCGAATGGATCCAGCCAGGCCCCGGCCGTCGCGCCAGCGAGCGCGGTACGCGGAACCCTCGACGTCCCGCATCGGGCGGATTCTGAATGAATCGCATCACTGGAGAAGGTTCCCGATCCGGCTGGCCCGGTCGGTGACCATCGACACCGCGCGCCAGATTGATCTCGGGAGCCTAGCGGCGCTGCAGCGGAGTTCACGGCGCGAGCGGCGGAACCCACGCTCCACGCGACGGCAACGACGTCCGAAAGCCACCGCACGGACGGCGGAATCTTCGCGCGATCGATAATTCGCAGATTGCACGCCATGCGCCGTTTCCGGCGCGAAATCCCGTTCGATCCCGGTTCGGTGGGCGCGCGGCGACCGGGCGCCGGAGCGCCGGGCGGAGGGCCCGGCGCTCCGGACGCGGTCGTAGCTTGCCTAACGTCCGATCGAAGAAGAAAAAACCGGAACCTTCAGGAAACGGCTGTCCTCGCGAAGGATGAAGCCGGCCCGGATCGCCTCCCGCATCGAGGCCCCCCAGGCCGAGACGAAATCGCCGTGGCTCGCGTAGAGCGCATCGAGCTGGGCCTCGGAGAGCGGCGTCGTCGTCCCGAAGAGGCTGCAGAAGTTGAAGGGGCCCGGGGCCGAGTTGCCGGTCCCGCGCAGGGCGGCGACCGGGACGTCGACATGCGGCGTCCGCACGCCGCCGGTCACGTTGCCGTTCGCGTCGAGCACGATGGGATCCACGATCCCCGGCCCCCCGGAAGGCGGCAGGGTTCCGCGCCGGACCCATTCCGTGAGATGACGCGCCGCCGCCTGGACCACCCAGACATGCGGTCCCGAATTGACGCCGAGGGCGCAGGCCGGAAGGACGCCCGGGAGCGGCTCCGCGATCGGCGTCAACATCCCGTCGAAGAGCCGCTGCGCGGCCGTGGCGTCGCGTCCGGTGTCGACCTGTCCGACGCCGAGCACGTAGAGATCGGCATGCGCGGTCCCCGCGACCTCCCACTGGCGGAAGGTCGCGCTGTCCGGCTGACGCGTCGCGCGGGTGTCGGTCTCCGCCTGGAACACGAAGACGGGCACCTGGAGATCGGTCCGGATCCGCGTGGGCCCGGGGGTCGCGACCGCGACGAGGGGCGCTTGCCGGAGGGCCGAGCCCGTCGCGCCGCGGCTGTGGATCAGGAAGCCGTCGAAGACGTTGACCAGCGGATGGACCGCGTTCACGTAGGTCACCATGCGCGAGGCGGACTGCGACTCGCCGGCCGCGATCACGTGGCGCGCCGCCTTGCCGGCCCCGAGCAGGAGCGTCGGATTGTCGCGCACCGCTTCGCCGGCCTGCGAGAAGATGTCGTACGCGTAGCTGTCGCCCGGATGGACCAGGTTCGCGCCCGTGGGCCCGTACCGATCGGGCTCGCGCGCGACCGCCGCCGTCACGCCGATCCGCTGGACCGAGACGCCGACGTAGGCCGCCCCGCGCCGCACGATCTCGTTGTGGAGGTAGAGCCAGTCGGGCATCGAATCCGACTGGTTCGTCACGTTCAGCCACTCGACGAACACGACGCCGCTGAAGGGCCTGCCCGGCGCCGGGCGATAGACCTGGATGCGCGTCGTGTAGGGAGCCTGCAGGGCATCGGACTCGATCGTCCAGAGCCCATCCGCGGCGAAGGTCGAGCCCGCGACGGGTTGATGGGAGCTCGCGTTGCCCGAGAGGAAGAACTCGGCGGCCTGATAGCCGACGACGGAGAGGTCGAACGTGGTGCCGGACGGAGCGCCGATCCCGGGGAGGCCGATGGCGGGCGTGACCGTCGGGCTCGCCGCATCGGCCTGCGCCGGCTTCGCACCGAAGGCGACGACGGCCAGAAGGGAAATCAGCACCATCGGGAGACGGAATCGGGCGAGCGTCGAAGACGCTGCCGTGTGCGATCGCATGACGAGCTCCTTGTTTGGGAAGACGAGGCCGCCGGAGCGCGGCCCTCTGCCGATCCGTCGTCATCATGCGCATGGGGCAATCCGGAAGTCAATCGCCTTCTCGCTGCCCTCCCGATCGTCCCGCAGCCCGGTCCAGTCGCCGGATCACGGCCGACGTAGGGACATCAACGCGCCCCTCCCTCAGGGCCGCACGACGTAGAACGCGTTCACCGCGTGCCCGAGATCGGTCGGCGCAAAGCGCGTGAAGCCCGCATCACGCGCCCAGCGCTCGAGCAGCTCGGCGGGGAGCCCGAGCGTGCCGAGCCCGGCGCCACCCTTCGTCGACAGCGACGACGACATGCAGACCATCACCGACACGCCGTACATCATCGCCGCCATCGGATTCTTCTCGACGTTCTCCGCATAGGTCGGTCGGGCCTTGATGTCGGCGACGAGCCAGGTCCCGGTCTCGGCCAGCGCGGCGCGAATCTGCCGGGTCGCGCCTTCGGGATCCGTCATGTCGTGGAGGCAGTCGAAGGTCGTGATGAAATCGAAGCGAGGGTCGCCGGGGAGCGGGTCGACCCGCGCGTCGTGGAACGAGACGTTCGAGACCCCCGCCGCCGCACGATTCGCCTCGGCTCGGGCCAGCGCGTGGAGCGAGATGTCGTAGCCGTGGAACTCGGAGGCGGGAAAGGCCTTCGCCATCTCGAGCAGCGCGACGCCGGCCCCGCAGCCGACGTCCGCGACCCGCGCGCCGGCCCGCAGCCTCTCGCAGACGCCGTCGACCTTCGGCAGCGCGAAGGGAACGAACACGCTCCGGAACCAGGGCGCCAGTCCGCGCTCGATGCCCCGCGCACAATCCGCTCCGTGCTCGTCGTAGGCGAGGCCGACGCCGCTGCGGAATGCCTCGGGCAGGCGATCGAGGGAGCGCGCGAGATCCGGAATCTGCGAGAACATCCCGATGCCGTTCGCGGGATGGTTCTCGTCGACGAGCACCGCCGCCGCTTCCGGCGAGAGCCCGAACCGCTCGCCGTCGCGGGTCTCGAGCAGCCCGCTCGCGCCCTGTCCGTAGAGCCACTCGCGCACCCAGCGCTCGTCGAGCCCCGTCTTGTCGGCGAGCTCGCGCGACGAGAGCGCCCCCGCCCCGGCGAGCGCGGCGTACAGCCCGAGCCGATCGCCGAGGCAGACCATCATCGAGATGGTCGCGCCGTTCATGTATCCGAAGAGGCGGAGGCTGTAGGCCTTCAGGCGATCGGGATCGGGGGCGGTCGTCGCAGACATGGGGACTCCTCGAAAACGGGGTCCCCCATCTATAGCGATCCCGGCTCGCCTCCGGATCGAGCGGGGCCGCGTGGCGCGAGGCTCTCGGCCGCTGCTTCCTCCGCGCGACGCAATGGCTCGACGTCGAAGATCAGATGGATGCGCGGGGCGTCGGTCTCGTTCCAGGCTTCGTGCTCGGCCTTGTTGTCGAACCACCAGAGCTCGCCGGGGCGCATCACGACCTCCTCGTCGCCGGCCCGCATCCGACAGCCGCGG
>JBIPOQ010000338.1:0-4545 GCA_044379055.1 Myxococcota bacterium | reverse complement strand
GAGCTCGACGTCCGCTTCCAGGACCACCGAGTCGTAGGCCTGGACGAAGGGGTACAGGAATTCGTGGACGAAGATGGGCACCTCGCCCGCGTACCGCTTCGCGAAATCGTCGCGCTCGAGCATGCGCGCAACAGTGCCCTGGGAGCACAAACGGACGAAATCCGCCGCCGAGAGCTTGTCCATCCATTCGCCGTTGAATCGGAGCTCGATCGCGGAGACATCGATCAGCCGGGAGACCTGGTCGACGTAGGTCCGCGCGTTTTCGGCGACCTGCTCCGCCGTCAAGGCGGGCCGCGCCTTGTTCCGGCCGCTGGGATCCCCGATTCGAGCGGTGAAATCGCCGATCAGAAAGATCGGGGTATGACCGAGCTCGAGAAAGCGCCGCAGCTTCATCAGGACGACGCTGTGGCCGAGGTGGAGATCCGGGGACGACGGATCCGCCCCCAGCTTGACGCGCAGCGGACGGCCCTCCTTCAGCCGCGTCGCAAGTCGGCGCGCGAGGTCCGCTTCCCCGTGGAAGTCGACCGAGCCCTCGCGCATGATCGCGAGCTGACGATCGACTTCCTTCTGGATCTTCGCATCGGTCATCTCGTTCCCGTCCCCCGCTTCCCCATTCTCATCGAATCTGCCCCTCTCCGTCGCGCGTCACCCAGATCAGCTCGCGCTCGCTGACGATGCCATCGATCGGCACGTCCACGACCGTCATCGGCACATGGTCGACGATCTGGAAGGAGAACCCCACGCCGATCAGGACGGGTCGCATGGCATCGCGCCGCCGCCCAGCGAACGCCCGATCATAGTATCCGCCGCCCCGCCCCAACCGACCGCCCTGTCGATCGAAGGCGAGGCCGGGAACCAGGACGAGGTCTCCGCGATCCAGCCGCTCGGCGGGCGCCTCGGGGTACGGCTCGGCGATCCCGAACCTGCCCGCTTCGAGCCGGTCGGGAGCGGTCACCAGGGCGAAGTCGAGGCTCCCCTCGGCCGTCATCCTCGGGAGCAGGACGGCCTTCCGATCGCCCCCCGCGCGGCGCCAGATCGGGGACGTATCCACTTCGTCCGGGCGCGAGGAGAAGAGAACGATCCGGGAGGCCCGCTGCCAGGCCTCGTCCGCGGCGAGAAGTTCGGCGATCCGGCTGCCGGCCCTCTGCGCGCCCTCGGGCGTCGACTCGCGCAGCAGCGTCTTCATGGCGTGCCGAAGACGCTGCTTCTCGGTCGGAGGGTCGGCCGCCATCATCCGCTCGACGCTCCGCGCTCGACGGGAAAGCCGCGAGGCTACCCGACCCGATCGCGACCGCCGGCGGCCACCCGGACCTGGGGACCGACCTCGTGCGCGGCGCTGCCTTCGGAAGCGTTCGGAGCAGGCATGCGGTCCCGCAGTGCTTCCACGCTCGGCAGATCCAGCGTCCGAGGCCGGGGCTCGACGACGGGGCTGGACGGCGCATCGGCGCTGGGTGCCGGGCTCGCCTGTTCCGACCGGCGTTGGCCTCCGATCGCCGTCTCGACGCGCTCGATCAGACCTCGGAGCTTCTCGTCGGAAACGGCGCCAGATCGGGGCTCGCGAAGAGCGAGGATCTCACGGGCAAGATTGAGGCAGGTGAGCACCGCCACGTCGAACGAGTCCACCGTCCCGGTCCGTTCCCGGACCCGGTTCATCGCCTGGTCGACGTAGCCGGCGATCCGGACGAGTCCCTCGTCGTCTCCGTCGCTGCGGATCTTGTAGTCGTGCCCGGCGATGCGGACGGCGACCGAACGACGATCGCTCGCGCCGCTCATCGGCCGGGCTCCTCGACCGCACGAACGCTCGCCTGCAGCTGCTCCAATCGGGACAAGATCTTGTTCACGCTCTCGACGGCCGTCGCCCGCAAGGCACGCTCGCCTTCCAGCTTCGACTCGAGAGAGGCGATCCGATGCTCGCGGTCGAGGAGCTCGCCTAACAGCGCCTCACGCTCTGCGGAAAGCCTCTCGTGTTCGTGAATCAGGAATTCCACGCTTCGCTCGAGCCGCTCGAAATCGTACCGGCCATCCCCATCACGGACGCGATCACTTCGAGTCGCTGAAATCATGCAGCTAGACTACACGATCCCGATCCGCAGGGTGCAAGGAATTCATCGCTCGAGACGCGCACGAGCGTGACAACACGCACGAATCGCGACCCTCGCTTCGCGCGGAATCCAGAGATCGTTTCGAGACGGGAATGTGGACCGCCGCGCTTTCCCGATGCAGGGACCGCGCTCCCCGGGAACGGGCCCGACCTCAGCCCGGAAAGTTCCCCGCCGTGCTGCGCTGCTGGAGACGCGACTCACCCATGAGGAAACGATCGACGGCACGGGCCGCCTCACGTCCTTCCCATTGGGCCCAGACGACGAGACTCTGGCCCCGGCGACAGTCCCCTGCGGCGAAAACCCCAGGCTCGGACGTTCGAAAATCCGAAACCCCTGCCTCGACGTTTCCGCGCGGATCGACCTTGAGCCCCATCTCCTCGAGCAATCCCGCCCGGTTGGGTCCAAGGAAGCCCAGCGCGAGCAGGACCAGGTCGGCCTTCATCTCGAACTCGCTGCCCGGGACCTCGGTCATCGCGCTACGCCCGGAAGCGTCGGGCTCGCCGAACTGCACGCGGACCCCATGGAGCCGCTCGACCCGGCCATTGGATCCCGAGAATCGCTTGGTCGTCAGTGCGAACATCCGCTCACCGCCCTCGTCGTGCGAGCTCGAGCCCCGAGCGATCATCGGCCACATCGGCCAGGGCGTCGCCGGATTCTTGCCCTTCGGCGGCTCCTCGAGGAGCTCGATGGACGTCACCGACTTCGCCCCCTGCCGAAGGCTCGTCCCCACACAATCCGAGCCGGTGTCGCCGCCGCCCAGCACGATCACGTGCTTGCCCGTCGCCATGATCTCGATCTCCGAGGGGACGACGTCGCCGTGGACCCGCTTGGTCGCCTGGGGCAGGAACTCCATCGCGAAATGGATCCCCGCCAGGTTCCGCCCTTCGACGGGCAGGTCCCGGGGATGCTCGGCGCCGAGGCAGAGCAGCACGGCGTCGAAGCTCTTTCGCAGCTCGGCAGCGGTCAGATCGGATCCGACGTGGACACCGGTCTGGAAGGCCACGCCCTCCTCGCGCATCTGATCGAGGCGCCGGTCGATGATCCACTTCTCCATCTTGAACTCGGGGATCCCGTAACGGAGCAATCCGCCGATCCGATCGTTCTTCTCGAACACGGTCACGGCATGGCCGGCGCGCGCCAGCTGCTGTGCAGCGGCCAGGCCGGAGGGGCCCGAACCGACGACGGCGACCGACTTCCCGGACCGCTTCGCCGCGATCACGGGCTTGATGAAGCCCTGCTCCCAGGCGTGGCTCACGATCTTGAACTCGACGTTCTTGATCGTCACCGGGTCGTCGTTGATCCCCAGCACGCAGGCCGCTTCACACGGCGCCGGGCAGATCGAGCCCGTGAACTCGGGGAAGTTGTTCGTCGAGTGGAGCCGAGCGATCGCCTCCTCCCATTTGTTCCGATAGACGAGATCGTTCCAGTCGGGAATGACGTTGCCGAGCGGACAACCGCCGCGTCCGCTGTTCGGGTTGCTGCAGAAAGGAACCCCGCAATCCATGCAGCGCGACGCCTGCGACTGGAGCGTGTCGTCCGGGACCGGCAGCATCACCTGCTTGAAATCGCGGAGTCGCTCCTCCACCGGGCGGTAGCTCGCCCCCTTGCGCCGGGTCTCGAGGAATCCTGTGGGCTTCGCCATGAATGATCTGCCTCACCGCCGCGCCCGGTCGGGCAGCTCGCTGCCGCGGGCGCGGGAGGATACTGGGTTCAAGATTCGGTTTCGGAGAACTGCTGAAGCGCCGCGCGGTATTCCTTCGGGAAGACCTTCACGAACTTCGGCGCGTACGTGTTCCACTTCCGGAGGACGTCCTCCGCCCGCCCGCTTCGCGTGTAGTCGAAATGCTTGCGGAGCATGTTCTGGACGTACACCACGTCCTCCGGGCCCAGGGGCTCGAGATCGACCTCGGCCAGCGGATTGAGCTTCGACTCGAGCTCGCCGTCGACGTCGAGGACGTACGCGATGCCACCGCTCATGCCCGCCGCGAAGTTCTGGCCGACCGACCCCAGGATGATCGCTCGGCCGCGGGTCATGTACTCGCAGCCGTGATCACCGACCCCCTCGACGACGGCCTCGGCCCCCGAGTTGCGGACGCAGAAGCGCTCGCCGACGACGCCGTGGAAGAAGGCCTCACCGCCGGTCGCTCCGTACAGGATCACGTTGCCCGCGATGATGTTGTCCGTCGGCTCGTAGGCGATGTTCCCCGGCGCGCGAACGATCACCCGGCCGCCCGAAAGCCCCTTGCCGGCGTAGTCGTTCGCCTCGCCCTCGACGCGGATCTGGATGCCGCGCGGCAGCCAGGCGCCCAGGCTCTGTCCGGCCGAGCCCTTGAACTCGATCTCGATCGTGCCATCGGGAAGCCCCTCGAGCCCGTAGCGCTTCGAGACCTCCGAGCCGAGGATCGTTCCGACCGTGCGGTTCGTGTTCTCGATCGGCAGCTCG
>JBIPOQ010000337.1:0-4561 GCA_044379055.1 Myxococcota bacterium | reverse complement strand
AACCACGCGAGCCAGTTCAAGGAAGACGGGATCGGCAAGGCGGACAAGAGCCGCGGTCTCGGCCAGCCCGGCTCCGCCTGCCCCTGCGATTTCGGCCTGAAGTTCCCGGCCCAGACGGGCAAGACGGTGTCGTTCACGCTGACCCACGCGACCGTCGACCTGACCCTCGACCTCTTCTACGGCCAGGATTTCGCGATCAAGGCCGCGAAGATCCAGACGGCGAACGGCCCGAGCAATGGCAAGTCGAAGGGCCTCAAGACCGCGATCCTCCAGGGTCAGGTCCCGAACGTGATTCCGGAGCCGACGACGGCCGTCCTGATGGTCCTGGGCCTCGGCGGACTCTCGTACGCGGGACGCGCCCGAAAGATCTGATCTCGAGCGTGACCCCGTCCTGCTGGCGATTGCTGGCGGATGCGATGCACCGAGCGGCGTCGCTTCTCTTCGGAGAAGCGGCGCCGTTTGCTTTGGGTCGCCGCGATCCGCCGGGGACGATAGATTCGCGCGGTGTCCGACGGACGCTCGACACGGGGAGATGAGCCATGCGGTCTTCGAACGGTGCTTTCGGTTTCCGGGCAGCGCTCGCGCTCGGCGCGCTGGTCCTCCTGATCGGGGGAGGCTGCCGAACGGCAGCGGAAGCCCCGACCATCCAGGTCTACAAGACGGCGACCTGCGGCTGCTGCACGAAATGGATCGAGCATCTCGAGGCCGCCGGCTTCGACGTCGAGGCGCTGGATCTCCCCGACCTCGCTTCGCTCAAGACCGAGAAGGGCGTGCCGGCCGAGCTGACGTCCTGCCATACGGCCATCGTCGAGGGTTACGTCCTCGAGGGTCATGTCCCCGCCGCAGACGTCGAGCGCCTGCTCTCGGAGCGTCCGGCGATCCAGGGGCTCGCGGTGCCGGAGATGCCCCTCGGCTCCCCGGGCATGGAGCATCCGGATCCTTCGCGCCATCAGCCCTACGACGTCCTGTCGTTCGGCCCGGACGGCGTCCGCGTCTACGCGTCGCATCCCGCGGCGAGCTGAGGAGATTCGAACGTGTTCGGTCATGGAATGCTCTTGCCCGTGATGGCTCTGGTCGGCTGGACCTTCGTGATGTGGTTCTGGATGTATGCGACGCGGATCCCCGCCATCCAGCGACTGGGCATCGACATGGGCAAGCTGTCGAGAACCGGCGCTCCCCTCGTCCTCCCGCCCCGGGTCGCCCGCGTCGCGGACAACTACAACCACCTCCACGAGCAGCCGACGATCTTCTACGCCGTCGCCCTCGTCGCCCAGCTCGCGGGCGGCATGGACAGCATCACGATCGGGCTCGGCTGGATCTATGTCGGCCTCCGCGTCGTTCATTCCCTCGTCCAGGCGACGCGCAACGTCATTCCGATCCGCTTCGCGATCTTCAGCCTCGGCTCGCTCGTGCTGATGGCGATCTGGGTCCGGACGATGCTGCGCTTCGTTTGAGGTTCCGATCATGACGATCTCCGAGCCCGTCGACGTCTTCGCGCCCGACCTCCTGCAAGGCAAGGTCGCCTTCGTCACCGGAGGCGGAACCGGCATCGGGCGCGAGATCGCCCGCGTCCTCGGCCGCCACGGCGCCCGCATCGCCATCGCCTCCCGGCGTCGTGCCGTCTGCGAAGAGACGGCTGCCGAGCTCCGCGGCGAGGGCATCGACGTCCTCGTGGATCAGCTCGACGTGCGCAAGCCCGACGAGGTCGAACGCGTGGTCCGCGGAATCCTCGAGCGCTGGGGCCGCCTCGACATCCTCGTCAACAACGCGGCCGGCAATTTTCCGGCGCCGATCTCGAAGATCTCCTACAACGGCTTCAAGTCCGTCGTCGACATCGACCTGCTCGGAACCTACAACTGCTCGAAGGCCGCCTTCGAGCTCGCGATGCGCGAGCGCGGCGGCAACATCGTCAACATCGCCGCCGCCTTCGAGCTGCGCGGCGTCTCCTGGCAGGCCCACGTCGCCGCCGCGAAGTCCGGCGTCCTCTCGCTGACACGGACCTGCGCCGTCGAGTGGGGGCCCCACGGCATCCGCGTGAACGGCGTGAACCCCGGCGCGACCGGAAACACCGAGGGCATGAAGCGATTCTCGGAGGCCGTTCCCTCGACCGGCGCCCGCCCGAGCAATCCGATGGGCGTCACGAGCCACGGCCAGGACATCGCCCTTTGCGTGCTCTTCCTCGTCTCGCCCTCGGCCCGTCACGTCTCGGGGCAGGTGATCTCCGTCGACGGCGCGGGCTCCGTCGACGAGCTCAAGATGCCGGTCCCGTCGCCCGCCTGAAGACGGTGCCGAAGACGTAGTCCGCGACGTTTCGCCCCTGCGTGATGCCCGAGGTCTTGTCGAAGGCCCAGTGGATCCCGAGGTAGATCCGACTCTGGCCGTTCTCCTCCTCGGCCTGGGAGAGCGTCTCGAAATGGCGCGGCACGAGCGGGCGGATCTCGCCTTCGTTGTCGCGGGTCTCGCCGTTCAGCTCGTCGGACACGAACGTGAATGCGATCGAGTCCGTCCCGTAGAAATGGCGGAGCGTCTGGAAGAGCGCGCCGCCGAAGGCTGCGTGACCCGACGGATAGGCGGGGAACGGCGGCGTGAAGTTCGGGCCGCTCAGATTGCTCGCCGGCGCACCGAGGGGCGAGTAGGCCGGATCGCCGATCGTCGCGTCGTTGCCGTCTCCCGCGCCGGTCGGCCCCGTCCCCGGCTCCGTCTCGCGAATCCCGACCACCGGCCGCCAGTACTGGTAGTGGTACTTCGAGTCCCAGGCCGCGATCCCCGTATCGGCCATGGCGACGTTGACGAGGGCGAGCAGGCGCGCGAGCTCGACGGCCGGGGTCCGCTGGCGATCGGCGATCGTGACGGCGATCTGGTTGTAGAGGCGCGGCGGCGCGCACAGGCTCGGCGTCCCGTCGTAGGCCCAGTAGGTCCCGATCAGCGCCTGCTCCGCGGTGCGCGAGGTCGGGGTCCCGACGCCGTCTCCCCCGAGCACCTTGACCTCGGCATGGGCGACCGCGTACTCCTCGCTCGTGATCGAAGGCGGCGGCGGCAAGCGGAACTGGGAGCCGCTCTGGAGCACGAAGGGCCGGACCCCTCCCCACTGCGCCCCGAGCGCGATCGGGCTCTGGCTGATCGGGTCCGGGCGCCAATAGCCGGGGACGTCGCTCGGAAAGAAGTCGATTCCGATCCGCGGCTCCGCATGGTCGGAGCCATCGCCCTCGACCCGCGCGAGAATCCGCTCCGCCGCCTGACGGCCGACGGCGATGCCCCGCGAGCGGGCCTTGCGATCGCGGATGCGGCGGAGCTCCTCGCCGAGCAGCTCGTCGAAGGCCTCGGCCTGCGAGGGGAAGAGCGCTTCGAGGGTGTCGTGGGCGGCCTGGGCGACGGCGGCCTCGAGCGAGGTCCTGCGGCGCGTGCGAGTCAGACCGGTGTAGCTCTCGTAGCCGCCGACGATCGCGTTCACGGCATCGAAGATCGCGATGTGGACGATCGCCATGGCGCGACTCGAGCGGCCGGGGCCGAGCTGCTCGCCGTAGACGCGATCCTCGCCCGGGGAGACCGGCGTATGGTCGAGGCCGCTCGCGTCGATCGCGATCTGGTTCCAGCGGCGAACGACGTCGACGGATCGACGCGCTCGGATCGGGCGATCGGGATCTTCCCCGCGGCGCTCGAAGTCCGGACCGAAGAGCGCTTCGACGCCGAACGCGGCGTCCTGCGCATGGACCCGGGCGGGCAGCCCCGGCAGCGTCAGCAACATCGGCAACAGAAGGAGCAGGACCGACGAGATCCTCGCCCCGGCTAAACCGGCCGAGCCCATCCCTCGAACCGAGCGGTCAGCAGCGATCGCATCCGCCATCGAAGACCTCCAGCGGGATTTGGAGAGGCACCGCGAAGACGGTACACCGGCCCCCTTCGTTCTCCCGGATCATGGCGACTTCGACGGGCGGGCGGGCGCGCCGTCGCCCATCGCGATGCGGTGGCGGAATGGGACGGGGCGGAGCGGAGCGGGAAGACGGCGGTCGAGACCTTCCGCAAGCAGGACGGCGATGCCGCCGTGCGCGCGGAGAAGCGGATGAAGGCCGCGCAGCGGCCCGAGGACGCCGCCGTCCTGATCGCGAGCCTCTGCAGCGAGGCAGCGGCGGGCATCAACGGTCCGGTCTTCTGCGTCGCGAAGAGCCCGATCGGCCTCTTCCACCCCCGGGCACGGGGTCCACCCACCGAGAAGAAAGGGGCCTCGGCCGTCGACGACCTCGTCGAGGCACTCGGCGGCTTCGAGCCCTGCCCGCTCGAGGTGCCCTACGGACGATCGGCGGGCCGGCTCTCTTCGGCCGCCGGCGGCGCTTCACCCTCTTTCGCGACGGCCTCGGGCTGCACCTTGACCCCCGGCCGGAGCCCCTGGAGCCCATCGACGATCACGCGCTCCCCACCTTCGAGGCCGGAGAGGATCTCCTGTCGTCCGGCGACCATCCGCCCCGGACGGACGGGCCGACGTTCGACCGAATCGTCCGCAGCGACGACCAGCACGTAGCTTCCGCCCTGCTCGTCCAGCACGGCCCGCTGCGGAACCACGATC
>JBIPOQ010000336.1:0-4565 GCA_044379055.1 Myxococcota bacterium | reverse complement strand
CGTCGAAGCGGCGGCTGCCGCGCGACCACGACCGCGGCGGCCGACGACCGCCGACCGGCTAGGCCGCCGGCCGCCGCGCGGCGCCGCTCGGGAGCAGCGCGAAGAGCAGCGCGGCCGTCGCGAGCGCGGCGATCATGATGAAGAGCCCGAGGGCGTAGCTGCCGGTCCGGTCGAAGGCCGCCCCGAAGACGAGCGGCGTCGCGACGATGACGGGCACGCCGACGAGCGCGCCCATCCCCATGACCTGCCCGAACGCCATCGCCCCGAAGAGCCGGCCGATCAGCGCCCCGTAGACCGCCATCATCGACCCGCCGACGACCCCGATCACGCTGAAGAGCGCGAGCGCCACCGGATAGCTCGGCTGGAAGACCAGCCCGAGCAGCCCCGCGCAGAGAATCGCGATCAGGGCCACGAAGAGCAGCCGCGGATGGATCCGGTCCGCGAGCGACCCGAAGAGCAGCGGCCCCGTCACGGCCCCGATCGACTGCGGCACGACGACGAAGGACGCCGCCTCCGGCGAGACCCCGAGCGCGTTCATGTAGGGGATCGCGTTCGCCCCCATCACGATGCCGACCGCGCCGAAGGGCGCCGTCGCGAGGGCGAGGAACCAGAAATCCCGACACCGGGCGAGCGTCCCAGAGCCCCAATCCCCGCCCGGCAGAGCCGCCTCGAGGGCGGCCGCTTCGGCGGGCGAGATCCCGGCCGCCGCCGCGACGGCGGCCTCCGCCCGGGCCCGATCCGCCGGCGATTCACCGTCGGGATGCTGTCCGACGTCGCTAGGCCGATCGACGATGCCCAGGCGAACGCAGGGAATGCCGACGGCGAGGGTCACGACCGCGAAGGCGAGCAGCGTCGGACGCCAGCCGATCTGACCGATCGCGAAGGCGGCCGCCGGCGCGATCACGATCGGTCCCGCCGGCCCGCCCATGTTCGCGATCCCGAGCGCGCGACCGCGCAGGCGCGAGAACCAGTTGGCCATCGCCGTCGAGGACGACATCGGACCCAGCATCGCCATGCCGATCGCGCAGCCGACGCCGAAGCAGAGGCCGACCTGCCAGAGCTCGCGCGCCTGGGACATCGCCGCGAGCGAGACGGCGAGCAGACAGGCCCCCGCCGTCATCACGCCGCGGATGCGCCCGAGGTCGAGCTGACGCCCGATGACGGGCATCGAGAGGTTCATCATCAGGCTGAAGAGGCTGACGCCGACGTTGAACTGTGTCGCGGTGGCCCCGAGCTCCTGCGCGAGGGGGGCGGCGAAGACGCCGACGCTGCCGAGGGTGAACCCGATCGCGACGGCCTGGGTCAGGACCGCGGCGCCGCAGACGCGCCAGCCGGAGAACGCGGGATGGGGCGCGCGGGCCACTCGCTTTCAGCCGACCTTCCCCTGGTAGAGCACGATCATGCTGTAGAGCAGCGCCGGCCGATCGTTGCCCACGACGTGGACCGCGACCTCGGTCTCGACCCGCGTGCCCTTCGGGCCCGCTTCGGCGGAGACGAGGCGGGAGCGGGCCTGGACCTTCGCGCCGGCCGGGACCGGGGAAAGGAAGCGCAGCTTGTCGGAGCCGTAGTTCACCGCGTTGCCGTGGCCCGTGATCGCGAACGCCGCCTCGCCCTTCGCGTTCAGCATCGGGAGCAGCGAGAGGGTCAGGAAGCCGTGGGCGATCGTCGTCTTGAAGGGGCTCTCCTTCTTCGCGCGCTCGACGTCGACGTGGATCCACTGGTGGTCGCCCGTGACCTCCGCGAAGCGGTCGATCATGGCCTGGCTGATCTCGACGGACTCCCCGAACGGCCCGAACTCCTCGCGGACGTGCTTCTGGAGGGCGGCGATGTCGTCGAATCGGATCTTTTCCACGCGGGGGTCTCCTGGGGCAAACGGGCACGGCCCGGCCCATTGCTACCACAGCCCGCCCGCGGTCGCGATCGCCGGAATCGCCCCTCCGAAGGCCCGGGGCCTTGAGGCGACGGACGCTGGTCCTTACCATGCGGCCCCACGCCCGGACCCGACCCAGCCCCCAGTTGGAGACTTTTCGAAATGCTCGACCTGCTCAACATCGCCCGCACCGAAGCCGCCGGCGGCGACCTCAAGGGACTCCTCGAAGGCCTCTATTCCCCGAGCGACGTCCGCCCGACGGGCTACCCGAACGCCGTGATCTGGCAGGGCGGTACTTTCAAGGACGACGTCAAGCCGGTCGCCCATGCGCTGACCGACGCCTATGCCATGCTCGGCACGATCATGGCGGCAGACGTGCTCGGCCTGCCCTTCTACATGGTGCCGATGTGGGCACAGTACCGGCACGACCTCGATCTCGAGCCGCTCTCCTGGTTCGGCAACATGCCCTGCACCTCGATCAAGTGGTCGACCGCCGGCGACGCCTACGTCAACGACGGCAAGGGCGGCCGCGTCGTCGTGAAGGGCAAGTCGGGCAACGCCCCGCTGCGGACCCAGGCCGGCGTCTACTGCAACGTCCGCCCCTACGGCTGCATCACGGTCGTGCGCTGCATGCCGTGCCTGCCCTACTCCCAGGACAAGAAGAAGTTCGGCGTCGACGCGAAGACCGGCATCGTCCACTCGGAGATGAACACGCCCGGCATCCAGATGGCCTACGCCTGCCGCCGCTTCCTGCAGATGGTGAACGAGACGGGCAAGCTCGGCCGTGTCGCCTTCAAGCCCACCCAGGCCCAGGAAGACGGCATCAACGCCGGCCTGCTCTCCTGGCTGCTGCAGGGCACGAAGTTCAAGGTCGGCCGCAAGTACGCCGTCGACGGCTACGTCGAGCACCGCGAGAACGTCGACAAGATCATCGCCCTGCTGCCGAAGGACTTCAAAGCCGGCATGGAGAGCTGGACCGGCCAGATCGAGCAGCACATCTCGGACACGAACTTCGGCCTGCTGATCTGGGACCTGATCGAGAAGCGCGACTGCATCGTGCTCGCGACCGATCTCGACGGCGATCGCCTGACGGACCTGCTCGCCGACGTCTCGGACCCGCTGCGGAAGTTCGGCCAGATCGTGCTCGACCATGTCGGTACGAAGAAGGACATGAACAAGCTCTGGACCGAGATGGGCTACACGACCGGCAACGGACGCGACATGACCTCCGTCATGTACCGCATGAGCGGCCCGCCGATCCACGAGCAGACCCTCGGCTCCGCCGACGCAATGCTGCTCCGGCTGCTCGACGGCGACGAGTCGATGGGCGGCACGAAGCAGCCCTACGACCCGCGCATCCATTTCGTGCTGATCCGCGACGCCTATCTCGACGCGAATCCCGGCAATGCGAAGGTCCGCGCCTTCCTCGACGACGCGCTCGCGAAGTTCGACGCGATCTTCTCGCCGAAGCGGCCGGGGTTCCTCGACGGGTACGCGCAGCTGAAGAAGTCGATCAAGCCCTGGGCGGGGTGACGCTGCGGCCGCGCGCCGCGCGGCGGGGCGTCACAAGACGCGCCGGACGCAACGAGGGGGGCGCGGATGGCTCGCCCTTGTCACGGCTGGGGGCGCTTCTTGGCGGCTGCGGGCTTCGGCGGGCGGGTGCGCCGGGGCGGGGGGCGGCTGCGCTTGACTCCGCGCCCCCCTCGTCGCGCCCGGCGCTCGCTGGGGTGCTTCGGAGGGGCGGAGCACGGGTCGCGCTTTTGGATCCGTTCGAGCTCGTCGGCCGTGGCTTTGCTCGCTGAGTCCCACAACGCCAACGCGCCTGCTCGTTAGTCCGGATCGCTTTGCTTTCGCGCCGATTCGAGGTCGGTCGGGGTGTCGACGTCGCGCAGGATCGCTTCGTTCGCGATCTCGAGGCGAAGGACCCTGTCGGCGTTCTGCTCGAGGAGCGCCCGGGCGCCCTCGTCGCCCGTGCTCTGCGCGAGCGCGGCGAAGTGGCGGGCGCCGAAGCAGACGGGATGACCCCGGCGGCCGTCGAAGACCGGCACGACGATGCGGTCCGGATCGAACGCACCGCCCTCCCCGACCTCGCGGCGCGCCGCGTCCACGACGCGGGCCACGTCCGCCGCGCGGAGACCGGGAAGGTCCCCGACACAGACGAGCACGGCCTCCGGAAGCGGCGACTCGGCGAGCAGCTCGCGCATCGCCCGGGCGAGCGAGCTGCCCATGCCTTCGGGCCATTCTGCGTGCTCGACGAAGCGACAAGGGCGGCCGCGGAGCGCGGTGCGGATGCGGTCGGATTCGAATCCGACGACGACGAAGACCGGGGCGATGCCCGCTTCGAGGAGCGCATCGACGGGCCAGGCGACGAGCGGACGGCCGGCGACCGGCTCGACGAGCTTGTTGCGCTCGGGGCCCATGCGGGCGGAGCGGCCGGCGGCGAGCACGATGCCGGCGAGGCCGCCGCGCATCAGCGGGCCTTGCGCAGGCAGGCCGTCAGCTCCGCCGCGATCGAGAGCGCGATCTCGGCGGGGCTGCTCGCACCGATGTCGAGACCGACCGGGCCGTGGATGCGGGCGATCGCGGCCTCGTCGAAGCCGGCCTCCTCGAGCCGCGTGCGGCGCTTCGCCTGGGTGCGGCGACTGCCGAGCGCGCCGATGTAGTAGGCGGGCGAGCGGAGCGCAGAGTGGAGCGC
>JBIPOQ010000335.1:0-4572 GCA_044379055.1 Myxococcota bacterium | reverse complement strand
TCAGCGTGAAGCGAAGCCCGGTCCACTCGGGCCAGCGCGCGAGCGACGCCGCGAGTCGCGCGAGGGTCTCGTCGACGCGCACGCAATCGGCGGGCTCGAGCACCTCGATCCAGGGATCGAGGCCCGGCGAATGGAGCCCGAGCGCACGGGCGCAGTCGAGGGCGAAGCGCTTGTCGTGGAGCGCCTCGATGCAGTCGGGCTCGGGGCCCGCGAGCCGGACATGGGGCTGGCCGGGAAGTCCCCGCGCGAGGGACTCGGCGAGGGAGCGCGTGTTCAGCCAGGCGAAGGCCTCGGGCGTCGTGTCGAGCCAGGGCTCGACGGCGGCGCTCGGCGGCGGGCCGAGCGCGCTCGGCCAGTGGGCGTGGACGGGCTCGCTCTGCCAGCCGCCGCTCGGATCGGGATGGGCCGCTCGCGCGGTCGGCGCGAAGAGCAGGCCGAGCAGGCGCGTGGCGATCCGGGCGTGGGCCTCGCGCGGGTAGGCGCGCCAGTCCTCGCCTTCTTCGGCGCCGAGATTGGGAAGGATCCAGGGCCGACCGATCGGGGCCGCGGGGCTCATCCGCCCGGCGTATCCGGCGGCCGGGCTTCGACCGGTGCGGAGGCCCCGAGGCCCCGCTCCTGGGACGAGCGCGCCTGTCGTACGTGCTCCACGAACGCCGCGCTCAGGCCCGCGCGCTTGCGGGGCTTCCCCTCGAAGCGGCGCCCCTTCGCCCGCGATGCGCCGAGGGGAAACGGAACGCTCGCCAGGTAATGCTCGAGGTCCGCGCTTTCGGACGCCGGGGTCGGCGAGGCGAGCCGCACGATCCAGTGGGCGGACAGGGCGACGTGGGCGATCTCGTCGTCGTGGACCTGCTGGCAGATCGCTGCGCTCTCCGCGTCGCCGGCGGCGGCGAAGGCATCGCGATAGGTCAGGGTGAAGTCGAGATTCGCCTGCTCGAGGGTCAGGCCCATCGCGGCGAGGAAGGCCGACGGTCCGGCCGGGGACGCGGCGATCGCCGGGGCGTGGCGCCAGAAATAATCGGAATGGTCGTCGCCGTCGAAGCGGCCGCCGAGGGCCGCGAGGCGATCGAGATAGAGTCGGCAATGGCGTTGCTCGTCGGCGAGGGCGGCGAGCCAGCCGCGCCGAAGGGGCGTCGGCAGGTCGGGCCAGCGAAGCAGCGCCCAGGCGAAATACTCGACGGCCATCAGCTCGTGGTGGGCGAAGCGGGCGAGGCAGATCCGCCGGCTCGCGGCGTCGACGAGCTCGCCGGGGCGGGGCAACCGATCGCCGCCGCCGCGCATGCGGAGCCCCGGATCCCGCGCGGGCCGATCGATGAAGACCGCGGGCCCCGGAGGGTCGAGGGCGAGGGGCCGACCGGTCGGATCGACGGGCGGGGCGAGCTTTGTGGCGAGGTCGCCGGCCTCGAGGATGCGGCGGCAGAAGGCCTGCACGTCCGGGAGGGGGCGATCGGGGCAGGGCGCGGGGCCGACGGGGGCGGGCGACATCGATCCGACGATAGACGATCCGAGGGTCGGGCCGGGGGCTGGAACGTGTTTCAAAAGCGCGCGGAACGTGATTCAATCGGGCGCCATGGCCGCCCCGCACGCCGATCCGATCCTCGAAGAGCGGGCTCGCCGCATCGTCGAGACCAGCATCGAGCTGGCCGAGCGCGGGGGCTTCGAGGCTGTGCGGCTGCGGGACGTGGCGGCCCATGCCGGGGTCGCCCTCGGCACGCTCTACCGGCGCTTCCGGAGCAAGGAGGACCTGCTCGTCGCGGCCCTCGAGCAGGAGACCCGGGCGCTGGCGCAGCGCGTGCGACAGCGACCGCCGAAGGGCGCGGTCGCGAGTGAGCGGGTCGTCGGCTTCTTCGAGATCGCGACGCGGGGCATGGTGCGCCGGCCGAACCTGTCGCGGGCGATGTTGCGGGCGACGGCGGCGGGCGAGCCCGTCCTCGCGGAGAAGGTCGAGATCTTCCACGACCTGATGCGCCAGATGATCGTGAGCGCGCTGCGCGGCGAGGTGGTGGACGGGGCGAAGGTCGGCATCTCGGACGACGAACGGCGGGTCGGCGACCTGCTCAATCGCGTCTGGTTCGCCCTGATGATGAGCTGGGCCGGCGGCGGGCAGTCGCCGGGCAGGATCGGTGAGGAGATGCGGACGTCGGTCGAGCTCGTGCTCGGGCGTCCGGTGCAGATGGCCATCCCCCAGACAGGCGCGATGGAGCGAGTCGTTAAGCAACCCGAAAGATAGAAGGTAAGAGAGTCATGCGAGAAGCCGTCATCGTCGACGCGATCCGAACCCCGATCGGCCGGGGCAAGATGATCAAGGGAGATCTCTCCGGGATGCACGCCGCCCATCTGCTGCGCCGCGTCCAGACGGCGCTCCTGCAGCGCAATGGGATCAAGGGCTCGGACGTCGAGCAGGTGATCGGCGGCTGCGTGACCCAGGCGGGCGAGCAGTCGAACAACATCACGCGCCAGGCCTGGCTCTCCGAGGGCGACGACTGGACCTGCGGCGGGACGACGATCGATACCCAGTGCGGCTCGGGGCAGCAGGCCAACGGCCTGATCAATGCGCTCGTGAAGGGCGGCACGATCGACGTCGGCATCGCCTGCGGGATCGAGCTGATGAGCCATGTCGGCCTCGGCGCCAACGTGATCAACGGCCCCGGCTACTTCCAGCCGCCGAACTGGCCCTGGGACACGGCGCCCGACCAGTTCACGATGGCCGAGCGCATCGCGAAGAACCGCGGCCACACCCGCGCCGACGCCGACGCCCTCGGCCTCGAGTCCCAGCGCAAGGCCGCGATCGCCCAGAGCGAGGGGCGCTTCAAGCGCGAGATCCTGCCGATCGAGGTGCCGGTACTGGGCGACGACGGCAAGCCGACCGGCGCGACGCGCGTCGTCGATGCCGATCAGGGCATCCGGCCCTCGACGAAGGAGGGCCTCGCCGAGCTGAAGCCGATCCTGCCCGGCGGCATCCATACTGCCGGCAACTCGTCGCAGATCTCCGACGGCGCGGCCGCGGTGCTCTACATGTCGAAGGAGAAGGCGCTCGCCCTCGGCCTCAAGCCGCGCGCGCGCATCGTCTTCGACTGCCTCGTCGGCACCGATCCCTACTACCTGCTCGACGGCCCGGTCGATGCGACGAAGCACATCGAGAAGAAGACCGGCATGAGCATCCGCAACGACATCGATCTCTACGAGATCAACGAGGCCTTCGCCTCGGTCGTGCTGTCCTGGGCCGGCGTCAACGACATCGACATGTCGAAGGTCAACGTCAACGGCGGCGCGATCGCGCTGGGCCATCCGGTCGGCGCGACGGGCTCGCGGCTGATCGTGACGGCGCTCCACGAGCTCGAGCGCCGCGGCCTCGGCACGGCCTTCATCACCATGTGCTGCGGCGCCGCCGTCGGCACGGGCACGATCATCGAGCGGCTCTGATCGCTCCATCACGCAATCCGACACAGGACCACGAGAAGAGGACAGGACCATGGGCGTATTGGAAGGCAAGGTCGCCGTCGTCACCGGCGCGGGTCGCGGTCTCGGCCGCTCGCACGCGCTCGCGCTCGCGAAGGAAGGCGCGCGCGTCGTCGTCAACGATTTCGGCGTCTCGGCCGACGGCCAGGGGCGGGACGAGTCCGCGGGCCGCGGCGTCGTCGACGAGATCAAGGCGTTCGGCGGCGAGGCGGTCGCGCATTTCGGCGACGTCGCCGACTGGAACGACTCGAAGGGCATGATCGAGGCCGCCGTGAAGGCCTTCGGCGACTTCAACATCCTCGTCTCGAACGCGGGCTTCCTGCGCGACAAGATGTTCTTCTCGATGAACGAGGCGGACTTCGACGCCGTCATCCGGGTCCACCTGAAGGGCCATTTCTGCGGCATGCGTCACGCCGCCGAATATCTCCGCAACAAATCGAAGGCCGAGGGCGCTCCGGTCTACGGCCGCATCCTCTCGACGGCCTCCGAGGCGGCGCTCTTCTTCGACCCGGGGCAGCCGAACTACTCGGCCGCCAAGTCGGGCATCATCGCGCTGACCAACAGCGCCGCGCAGGCGCTGATCCGGGTCGGCGTCACGGCGAATACCTTCATGCCCCGTGCACGAACCGCCATGACGGCGACCGGGCCGTCGGCCCAGTTCTTCCAGAAGCCCGAGTCCGGCTTCGACGCCTTCGATCCGGCCCATACCTCGCCCCTCGTCTGCTGGCTCGCCTCTCCGGCGGCGGCGAACGTCTCGGGCAACGTCTTCATCGTCTGGGGCAAGGAGATCACCGTGCTCGGCCCGCCGACCAAGGCGGCGACCTGGCATGCCGCGGACGCCTGGACCGTGGCCGAGGTCGGCAAGCACGTCGGCCGGCACTTCGAGGGCAAGCATCCGATCAAGGACAGCTTCATCATGCCCAACAACTTCTAGGAGCGACGATGGCGGACGAGCTGTCCTGGCAGATCGGCGACGTCAAGGTCACGCGGGTGCAGGAGCAGGAGGCGCTGCTCGCTCCCGAGAACTTGATGCACGTGCTCGATCCGGAGCGCCTCGCCGCGCACCGCTCCTGGCTGACCCCCCGGTTCATGGACGAGGCCGGTCAGATCCGGCTC
>JBIPOQ010000334.1:0-4601 GCA_044379055.1 Myxococcota bacterium | reverse complement strand
GGCCGACCTCGAAGCGGAGCGTTCCGACGACGGCGGTGTCCTCGTGGAGGCCGCCCGGGTCGTCGATGATCTGCAGGTCGGGCTTCAGCGAGAAGAACGAAGTCAGCTGCAGGCGGTAGAAGAGCTCGACGGCCGTCTCGTCGGACGGGAACTCCGCTGCGTCCTGGTCGCTGAGATCGACCCAGGTCACCATCGCGCCCGTCGTGTCGCTCGCGCGGAAGGCGAACGGGCCGGTGAAGAGAACCCCGAGGCTCGCGTGTTGGTTCGCGGCGCTGACGTCGGGATCGGCCCAGCCGTACTGGCCGAAGAGCCGCACGTCGCGGGTCCCCTCCTCGCGCTCGGGCTCGAGGGCGAAGACGCGCTGCTCGAAGAGTCCGAAGAATCCGCCTGTCCCGCCCGCCGAGCTGCCGTCGAAGCGCTCGAAGTCGGCGCTGTGGTACCAGGGTCCGACCGCGACGCGACCGGGTCCGAAGCGGGCCGTCTCGTCCCAGTTGCCGCCGAGCTCGCCGATCACGAAATGGTCGCTGTCGCTGCGGAAGAACGTCTTCGGGCCCCGTTTGCCGAGCAACGCGCCCGTCGCCGCCGCGCCGTCGAAGAAGCCGACGCCGGCGTAGAGGGGCCCCTCCGGATCGACGAAGGCGACGACGCCGGTCCCGGGATCCGGATAGGTCACCATCGTGAAGATCGTCGGACTGAAGCCCGCCGACGAGTTGATGAAGTCGCCCGCCGCGTCGACGAAGGCGAACTCGCTGTTCGCGTCGAACTTGCCGACCTTGAGCCGCAGGAGCTCCCCGAAGAGCATCTGCTGCCACCAGAGCTCGGCCAGCTGGAGCCGGTCCTTGGGATTGTCGATGTTCGAGTAGATCTGGAAGTCGCCGACGTCGCCCGAGCCGTAGTCGCCGACGATCGCGTAGGCGTCGAAGAAGACGGTCGCGCCCGGCAGCCCGACGAGGCGCTCGAGATCGAAGGTGCCGTTCAGGTCGACGAGGCTGCGGTAGTCCGTCTGCTCGCGGACGCCGCCTCGCAGGGCGCGCGACAGATCACCGATATAGGTGCCCTCGAGCTCGAAGCCGCGGTCGCGGAGCCAGCCCCGAGCGCCCAGCCACTCCCCGGTCAACCGCTCGCCGTCGAGCCAGCGCCGCCAGGTCGAGTCCGCCTCGCCCGAGACGCCGGGTCGCGCCGGCGCGGCGGGCACCGCGTGCGGGGGACGATGGGCGCGATGGACGAGCAACGGATGCGCAGCGGCGGGAGCAGGGCGGCCGAGCGCCGCGGCGAGGGAGAACGCAACGACGAGCAGGGGCAGGAGAACCGCAGTCGCCTGAAGTGGAAATGGACGACCCACACCCCGCCGCGAAGGCCGCCCTCGCCGCCTGGCCCCGGCCCGGGAGGCCTCTCCGGCGGCGGTGGCCGTGTCGGCCGAGGCCGAACGGTGGCATCCTTCTTGCGATGGTGAGCCGATCATGATCCGGTGCGGTGTCGCACGGGAGACCGGGCGCCGACCCGGAAGTCGAAGAGTGAGGCCCGCCACGATGGCAACGAAGCTCTCCCCGTCCTGCTCCCGAACGTTCGCGAAGACGGCCCGCCTCGGGCTCGTGCTCGTCGGGCTGCTGCTGGCGCTCGGCTGCGCGACCTCGGGGACGGGGGCGAAGTCGGAGGAGACGGCCTCGGTCTCCGCCTCGCGCTGCGCGCCGGGGCGCGTGCTCGACGATCGGCATTCGACCTGCAACGGCGTCTCCGGACGCTGGTGGTAGGTCGCCCGGACGCGAGCCGCCGAAGTCGGTCGACCGGAATGCCGGTCCGCTGAACGAGACGCCTGCTCGCAGGTCCGCCGAGAACGCATCGATCCCTCCAGACGCGCCCCATGCAGCAGACGCCAATCTCGCGCCCATCGTCGGCGGATCCAGCCGAATTGATCCGAATCCGGCGCGCTCCCCGATCACGCCGGGATGCCCTCCGGTGTTCTCCCGCGAAGCTGCTCGACGAATCCGCGGAAACGCGGAGAGAGGCGTTCTGAAGGCCGATCTTCGGGCGACACGCGCTGGCGTAGCCGAGCCCGAACCGAGCCGGTCCGGCTCCCGAAGCGGGACGCCGAGGGGCGACAGAGGCGACAGGGGCGCCCGCGCTCGAGGCGCGCGAAGGACCGTGCCGAACGCGCGCTAGAGCAGCGCGATCGGGTTCACCGGGCAGCCCGTCCCGCCCGGCACGCGGATCGAGCCGAGCGCGAAGAGGAAGCTCCAGCGCTTGCGTGCACCGCATGCCTCGGCGAGGCGGCCGAGGGCGAGGTTGTCGATCAGGTGGAGGCCCATGCTGGTGATCCCGATCTGGTGGACCGGGAAGGGCCAGTTCGGAATGCCGAGCCCCGGCATCGGATCCGAGATCCCGTCGCTCCCGAGCACCGAGACTTCACGCGCCCGCAGCCAGGGCAGACACTCCGCGTGCAGCCCCGCCATGCCGAGCGCCGGATCGAGGCGTCCCCCGTGCTCGCGCCGCAGGGCGTCGCGCCCCGCTCCGATCAGGAGGATGTCGCCTGCCTGGACGCGCAGCCCCTGACGCTTCTCGGTCGCTTCGAGATCGGCGACGGTGATGACCGATCGGCTCGGCGGCAGATAGGCGACGCCCTTCGCGGCCGCGACGTCGAGCAGCACGCCGCGGCCGACGATGCCGTCGGCGAAGGAGAGCACGCTATTCCTGAGCGCGCCGTTGCTGCGCACGTCCGAGGCCGGGTAGCCGTTGTACATCCGGCCGCGCCAGAACATGTGACAGAGCGCGTCGATGTGGGTCACGCCGAGGCCGTGGACGTGGCAGCCGAAATAGTCGCGCGAGGCCTCGTAGCCGGGGATGCCCGAATCGTCGCGGGCATCGCCGGCGGCGAGCATGTGGTGCTCGGCGGGATAGGGCGTCTCGGCGGTGGGATGGATGCCGAGATCGTGGGCGAGGCTGATGCTCGTGCCGTCGACGACGCATTCGCGGGCGGCGGCTCGCCGCTCGGGGGTCAGGTGATGGAGCATGCCGAGCTCGTCGGCGGCGCCCCAGCGATTCCAGTTCGAGACCGACTCGAAGAGCGCGTCGAGCTCCGCCTCGCTCGGCACGCTCGAGACCTTCACGCCGCCGCTCGCCGTCTGCTGACTCATCGTTTCCTCGCCAATCGATTGCGGAAGAGCCGCCCCGGGCACACCCCGGTCGACTCGCCTTCCAGGACCGTCACTGCGCCGGCGACGAGCGTCGCCCGCATGCCCACGGACTTCTGCGACAAGCGCGGCCGCCCGGCCGGGAGATCCTCGACCACCCGCGGCACCGCCGGCCCGATCCGCGCCGGATCGAAGACGTTGAGATCCGCCTGCATCCCCTCGCGAACGAGCCCCCGATCGGAGAAGCCCCAGGCGAGCGCCGGCTCGAAGGTCAACATCCGGATCGCCTCCTCGAGGCCGATCTGGCCGCGGTCGCGCACCCAGTATCCGAGCAGGTAGGTATGGATCGAGGCGTCGGCGATCTGCGAGAGATGGGCGCCCGAATCCGAGAAGGTCATGATCGTGCGCGGATGCCGCAGGACCTCGAGCAGGACCTCTTCGTCCTGGGGATAGAGGCTCGGCTGGATGAAGAGCGTCTCGAAATCGCTCTCCACCGCGAGATCGATCATCGCCCGGGCCGGCGAGACGCCGCGCTTCGCCGCGACCTCGCGCAGCGTCGGGTTCGGCGGCAGGCCCCGCTCGTAGACCCGGATCCCGTCGTAGTCCGGCGGCCGCGGCATCGCACCGATCCCGCGCCAGGCGCTGAAATCGCCCTCCATCGCGGCCTTCGCATAGCGCTCCCGGGCGGCGGGATCGGCGAGCACGCGGCGCTGCTCCAAGGCCGGCAACGTTCGGAGCGATTGCCAGGACGGCAGCACGTCGAAGGGCAGCCGCGTCTTGAACGAGAGCAGCACCGAGATCCCGCGACAATGACTCTGGCCGTACATCCGGCCGCCGGCCTTCGCGATCGCGTCGATCTGCTCGAGCATGCGACGGCCGCCGGCCTTCGTCGCGATCAGGCCCGCCGTGACCGGGACGCCGAGGTCGACGGCGATGTGGCGGATCTGCCGCCAGGTCTCGTCGACGACGGCCGGGTCGCTCGAGAGGACGCCCTCCGTTCCGCCTTCGAGGATGCCCGTCCCGAGGCGCGCCATCACGCCGGCGAGCCGATGCAGCTCCTCCCAGGACGCGAGGCGCGAGGCGACCGGGCGATCGTCGGAGGTCTCGTGGTGCTCGCTGCGGGTCGTCGTGAAGCCGATGGCGCCGGCGCGGAGCGCCGTCTCGAGCTCCGCCTCCATGCGCGCGAGATCGGCCTCGGAGGCCTTCTCCTCGAAGGCGCGCTCGCCCATCACGAAGGTGCGCAGCGCCGAGTGGCCGATGTTCGCCGCATAGTGGATCGCCTTCGGCGTCCGATCGACGACGTCGAGGTACTGCGGGAAGGTCTCCCAGCCCCACGGAATGCCGGCGGCGAGGGCCGCGGGATCGAGGTCCTCGGCGCGCTCGAGGTTGCGCACGACGAGGGCCCGGGCGTCGGCCCGGGCGGGCGCGAGGGTGAAGCCGCAATTGCCCATGACGGCGGTCGTGACGCCGTGC
>JBIPOQ010000333.1:0-4602 GCA_044379055.1 Myxococcota bacterium | reverse complement strand
AGCCCGCGGCGAGCTTCATGAACGGCGGAGGCGCCCTCGCCGCCTGTCCGGGCCCCGGCTGCGTCGCCTCCGGCATGGGGACGGAGATCGGCTTCTGCCCGCCGCTCGAGCCGAACCCGCTCGCGCCCCCGCCCGGCACCGCGATGGCGCCGATCGGCAACTGGCAGTGCACGAGCCATACGGCCGCCGGCCCCGGGCGCCGCGGGATCCGACTCGCCATCAGCAACACGAGCAGCAGCGCGAGGTTCGGCGGCACGCTGAGCCTGCTGCGCACGCAGCGCGCGACGATCTGGCGTGTGGTCGAGCCGCCGGCGACGCCGATGGCGCTGGCCGTCGTCGAGCGGGCATGGCGTGCGGGACCCCGAATCGAGGCGGCGGGCGGTCCCGCCTTCGGCCTCCAGTCCCTGCCGGAGAACAACGGCCCGCAGCTGCTGGCCAGGCTCGACGCCCGCGAAGCCGTGACTGCGACCTTCGGCTGTGCCAACGGCCTCGGGACGATCGGCATCGGCAAGACGTTCATGTTCCGGGGACCGAACGGACCCCACGCGCCGATCACCGGCCTGGGTCAGGGCTGCGGGACGGCCCCGGGCCCGGGCCGCGCTGGCCATGTCCTCGGATTCCCCCTGACGACCGGCACGCTGACGGGATCGGACTTCTTCCCGGCCCTCGACGCGACGACCGCCCTCGGCACCCCGTTCCAGCCGAGGGTCGTCCCGCGCTCGTTCGCGCAGGGCCTCTTCTTCACCCGCATGGGCGGCGATGCAGCGCCGGCGGCGCAGACTCGCCAGCTGACCTTGATCGGCGGCGGCATCGCCTACGATGCGGAGAGCGGCCACGCGTTCTTCCGCGTGACCGACCTGCGGCTCCTGATCCTCGTCCCCGAGCCGGAGACGACGACGGGCGCCCTCTTCGGCGTCGCGGCGATCGCGGCGCTCGCCTTCTCGGATCGGCGCCGAGCGCGCTCCAGGGAGAAATCACGATGAGCCCGACCGACCGGCGCTTCCGGGTCCTCGACGTCCACCATCACGTCGGGAGCGCCTTCCTCGCCCTCGGCGGACCGATCGACGGGGCGACCCGCGGCGCGGCATCCTCGACGACGACCGCCTCGCCCGCAGAAAAGGAGCTCGCGAGCCGCCTCGAGATCATGGACGGTGCCGGCGTCGACCAGGCGATCGTGATTCCGGGCCACGGCTACCTGCGCCCCCGCGGCATCCCCGACACGATGGCCGAGAACGACCTGATCGCCCGCTACCGCGATCGCCTCCCGTCGCGCTTCCCCGCGGCCGTCGGCATCGTCGAGCCCGCCTACGGCGACGCGAGCCTCGCCGAGCTCGACCGCTGCAAGCACGAGCTCGGCCTCGCCGGCATCAGCTTCCATACGCGCTTCCAGGGCGTCTCCCTCGACAGTCGATTCATCCTCGCCTACGTCGCGAAGATGGCCGACCTAGGCCTCGTCCCCGTCATCCACGCGATGAACGAGACGCCGGAAGAAGCGCTCTGGAAGCTCGCCGTGCTCGCGCGCTCGATCCCCGAGACGCCCGTGCTCGCCCTCGACGCCTTCGGCTCGTACGAGGCGACGCGCGAATGCTTTTTCATCGCCGAGGTCGCGCCCAACATCCTCTTCGACACGAGCCTGTCCTACAACTTCGACTTCATCGAGGACTTCGCGAAGCAGTTCGGCGCGGAGCGGGTCGTCTTCGGGACGGACCTCTACTCGCATCCGGTTGGGAAGCGGATCTCGCATCTGCTGCCGCAGATCCAGGAATCCTCGCTCTCGGACGAGCAGAAGACGGCGATCCTGTCGGGCAACGCGCGGCGGCTCTTCGGGGTCGCCGACTGAAGGAGCCCCGCCGCGAATCCTCGCCTAGCGCGGCGGATCAGCGGGACCGCCGACCTTCTTCGGGCGTCCGGCCTCGGCCGAGCTCTCTCGATACGGATTCGTGGCTTCCCGCCCGGCCTCCGCATACTTCGCGAGCCCCGACCGGATGTTGAGGAAGCGGACGCCTTCGTCCCAGACCGTGAAGCCGTACTGGGTGCCCGCCTCGAGGTAGACGACCGTCCCGACGCCGCAGCGCCGCTTCCCCATCGAGAATCCGCCCTCGAGGACGTACATCACCTCGTCGTGGTCGTGGCTGTGGGGCGGGGCGACGAGGCCGCCGGGCAGCCAGTTGACGTGGACCCAGGGCCCCTTCTCGAGGTCGCCGACGAGCTGACCGCCGCCGTCCGGGTGGGCGTTGTCGCCGCCCTCGGCGCGGGGTCCCCCGCGAACCCACGGCGCGTCGTCGATGTGCATGATCACGGCTCGGCCCATCGCTCGTCCTCCCTTCTCCCGTTCGTCGCGCGCCGCCGGCCTCCGCCTAACGCTTCGAGAGCGCCACCGTCGCCGTATCCCGTCCCGACCGGATCACCTGCCCGGGCCGCGCATCGGTCGCCTTGCCGTCGCGCACGATCGCCTCGCCGGCGACGAAGACCCGCACGACGCCGGTCGACTCGGCGTAGAGCCGCGACGTCCCACCGGGCAGATCGCTCCGCTCGTGGATCTCGGCCGAGCCCACCGTCTTCGGATCGAAGACGACCAGATCGGCGTGCATGCCCGGCGCGACGCGGCCGCGATCGCGAAGGCCGAAGAGCCGCGCCGGCGCATCGGAGAGGGCCTGGATCGCCTTCTCGACGGGCCAGAGCTTCTTGCCGCGCAGGCAGTCGGCGATGAAGTCCGTCGTGTACGGCGCGCCGCACATGCGATCGAGATGCGCGCCGGCATCGGACCCGCCGAGCAGGCAGTGCGGGCTCTCCCAGGCCGCTCGCCGCATCTGCCAGCTCTCCACGTCGCCGTCCGGCGGATCCGGCCAGAGGACGGTCTTGAGCTCGTCCGCCAGCACGACGTCGAGCAGCACGTCGAAGTCCGCCTTGCCCCGCTCCTTCGCGACGTCCTTGACGAAGCGGCCCGTCAGCCCGCGATTCGCGTCGGAGAACGTCTGGCCGATCTTGAAGTTCGCGAAGTCGGCGACCCGCGCAAAGACGCCGGCCTCGGGCGAGCGCGCGCCGGCGAGCATCTTCGCCCGCACTTCGGGCTTGCGGAGCTCCGCCATGCGCTCGGAAAGCGGCAGGGCGAGGATCGTCTTCCAGCCGGGGAGCTGGTGGATCGGCGAATAGGTCAGGAAGCTCATCGTCATGCCGACCAGCGTCGGCATCGTCAGCGCGACGACCCGCGCGCCCCGCTCGGCGGCGCGCTCGGAGGCGCGCAGCTGGTTCGCATAACGCTCCTTCTCCCTGGAATCGATCGTGAAGACGTTCCAGTTGAGCGGCCGGTTCGCGGTCAGCGACATGCGGGCCATCAGATCCATCTCGGCGTCGTCGAAGCCGCGCAGGCAGCCGTCGGTGATGAACTCGAGGGCGGTGCCCTCGTGCTCGCCCGTCACGCGACAGAGGTCGAGGAGCTCTTCTTCCGAGGCGAAGCGCGACGGGACGGGCTGGCCGTCGCCGTCGCTGTGCGTGAAGGAGCGGGTCGTCGAGAGGCCGAGTCCGCCCGCCGCGATCGCGCCGCGCAGCAGGCTCTTCATCTGCTCGACCTCCCCGGGCGTCGCTTGCGAACCGACGGCGCGCTCGCCCATCACGGTCCGGCGCAGCGCGCAGTGGCCGACGAGGAACCCCGCGTTGACCGCGGTCCGGCCGTCGAAGCGGCCGAGCCAGTCGCCGAAGCTGCGCCAGCCCCAGTCGAGGCCCTTCTCGAGGGCCTCGAGGGGCATGCCCTCGACGACCGCCATCATGCGCCGGATGTAGTCGCCGTCCCGATCGCCGATCGGCGCGATCGTGAAGCCGCAGTTGCCGCCGATCACGGTCGTGACGCCGTGCAGGTTCGAGGGCGACGCGCTGGCATCCCAGACGAGCTGGGCGTCGTAGTGCGTATGCGGATCGACGAAGCCCGGGCAGACGACGAGGCCATCGGCGTCGAGGGTCTCCCGCGCCGGCTCGGATCGACCGCCCGGCGCGACGAATGCGATCCGGCCGTCCCGGACGCCCACGTCCGCGCGAACCGCCGGGCCGCCGCTGCCGTCGATGACTTCCGCGCCCCGAATCAAGAGAGACAGCTCGCTCATCGCGACCTCCGTGCGACGTCCGAGACGTCGCGTTCGAGCACATCGATCAGGCGATCCAGGCTCGCCATCGTCGTCTGGATCTCGTCGGGCCCGATCACCGCCAGGATGCGTGCCCGACCCGCGGTGTACGCCCGGCTCGCCGCGTTCGCCAGACGATTGCCGGCGGCGGTCAGCTGGACGTGCACCGCGCGCCCGTCGTTCTCGTCGCGTCGCCGCACGGCGAGCCCTGCGCCCTCGAGCCGATCGACGAGCTTCGTCACCGCGCCCGTCGTCCGCACGATCCGCTCCGCGAGTCGCGAAGGCGAGAGGCGGTGCTTCGGCTCGGCCTGCAGGATGCGGAGCACCGAATACTCGGCGAAGGCGAGGCCGTGGGGGTCGAGACATTCGCGCTGGAGCGCATCGAGCAGGAGCCCCGTGCGCGAGAGCTTCGTGAAGAGATCGACGGGGCGCGGGCCGACGACCTCGTCGGTCGTCTCGAGCGCGGCGGCGGCACGGGCACTCGCCG
>JBIPOQ010000332.1:0-4604 GCA_044379055.1 Myxococcota bacterium | reverse complement strand
CGATCGGGGCCGGCCGAGCCTCGCCTTCCGATTCAGTCGGGAAGAGGCCCGGCCGATAGGCCGGAGGCGCAGCCGGGAAGCACCGTCCCCCCGTGGGTCGAGCTCGCTCCCCGACCGCGATCCGCACGCGTGCGCGGTCCTCGATTCCAGCCCCGGGCCGGAACGAGCGGACCGTCGCCGAGGAGGGGTTCGACATGGCGGAGATCGCCATCGGCATCGACCTGGGCACGAGCAATACCTGCGTCGCGATGATGCAGAACGGCGAGATCCAGGTGCTCGCGAACGCCTTCGGCGAGCGCACGTCGGCCTCCGTCGTGCACTTCCGCGAGGACGGGACCGTCGAGGTCGGCAACTCGGCGAAGGCGAAGGTGATCCACGCCCCCGCCCATACGATCAGCTCCGCCAAGCGACTGATCGGCCGCTACTACTTCTCCGAGGAAGTGAAGAAGGCCCAGGCGATCTGCGCCTACGAGATCGTCGAGGCGCCGAACCACGGCGTGCGCATCCAGATCCGCGACGAGGAGTTCTCGCTGCCCGAGATCTCGGCGATGGTGCTGCGCGAGATGAAGCAGATCGCCGAGCGGAACACCGGCGAGAAGGTCACCAAGGCCGTCATCACCGTCCCGGCCTACTTCAACGACAACCAGCGCCAGGCGACGAAGGACGCGGGCCGCATCGCGGGCCTCGAGGTGCTGCGGATCCTGAACGAGCCGACCGCCGCGGCCCTGGCCTACGGCTTCGGCATGGGACTCAACCAGCGCGTCGCGGTCTACGACCTCGGCGGCGGCACGTTCGACATCTCGGTGCTCGAGATCGGCAAGGACGTCTTCGAGGTCCTCGCGACCTGCGGCGACACCTTCCTCGGCGGCGACGACTTCGACGACCGCATCCTCGACCTGCTCGCCGACGACTTCGTCGGTCGCTACAAGATCAATCCCCGCAACGATCCCTTCGCCTTCGAGAAGCTGAAGCTCGCGTCCGAGAACGCGAAGAAGCAGCTCTCGATCGACGACGAGGTCCAGATCGACATCCCGTGCGTCCTGAAGGCCGAGGACGGCAGCGAGATGGGCCTCTCGCGCAAGCTGACGCGCGCCGAGTTCGGCATGCTCGTCAACGACCTCATCCTGCGGACCTTCAAGGTCTGCGACGAGGCGCTCCAGCAGTCCGACCTGACCGTGCGCGACCTCGACGGCGTGATCCTCGTCGGCGGCCCGACGCGGCTGCCGATGATCCGCGAGGCGGTGACCCACTACTTCCAGCGCGAGCCGCGCATCGACGTCGACCCGGACGAGGTCGTCGCGATGGGCGCCGCGATCCACGCGGCGTCCCTCGTCGGCGAGGTGCAGGACTCGATGCTGCTCGACGTGACGCCCCTCGATCTGCGGATCGGCGTCGCGGGCGGGCTCGCGGAGCCGGTGATCGAGCGCAACACGCCGGTCCCGATCGAGCAGACCCGGACGTTCACGACGGTCGCCGACTATCAGGAGTCGGTGCAGATCCGGGTCTACCAGGGCGACCACCGCATGGCCGAGGACAACACGCTGCTCGGCCAGTTCGAGTTCTCGGGCTTCAAGAAGGGGCCGCGCTCGGACGTGCGGATCGACGTCACCTTCGAGATCGACGCGGACGGCATCGTCTCCGTCACGGCCTCGGACCAGGCGACCGGCCAGCAGGCTTCGACGACCATCACCCTCTCTTCCGGCCTCGCCGAGGACCAGATCGAGAAGCTGATCGAGAACGACGTCGCCGGCCGGGTCGTCACCGCCGACGGCCCGCCTGCCCCGATCGCCGCGCGCGCGGCCGCGCCGAAGAGCCCGGCCCCCGCCGCTCGTCCGTCGGCCCTGCCCTCGGCGCCGCCGGCCGCGCGAAGCGCTGCGCCGGCGCCGAAGCCGACCGCGGCCCCGACCCCGCCGGCGGCCAAAGCGGCGCCGATGCCGGCCCCGATCGACGTCGAGGCCCTCGACGGCCTCGACGACCTCGACCTCGAGGGCGGAGACCTCGACCTCCTCGACGAGGATCTCGCGCCGCCGCCGGTCCGAGCGACTACCCCGCCGCCGCCGGCCGAGATCGAGCTCGAGACCGAGGTCTCGAGCGGAGTCGACGCGGACGGGTTCTTCGACCGCTCCGGGAACGATCTCTCGGCGCCCAACCCCGACGAGGACCTCGGATAGGACGCGATGGCCACGGTCGACCCCCTCGAAATCACGGCGCTGGCCCGCATCATGGACGAGCTCGACTACTACCAGCTCCTCCACGTGAACCCGGAAGCCAGCGCGTCCGAGATCCGCCAGGCCTTCCATGCCGCGTCGCGGACCTACCATCCCGACGCGAACCGGACGCTTCCGCACGAGCTGCGCGAACAGTGTGCGCGGATCTCCAAGCGGGTCACCGAGGCCTACTGCGTCCTGCACGACGCCCGCCGCCGCAAGGCCTACGACGCCAAGCGCAGCGAAGAGGGCGCCTCGCTCCGCATCCAGCTCGCCGAGGCGCGCCAGGCACACTCCACCCAGCAGAAATCCGAGCGCCGCGGGGCGACGCCCCAGGGCCGCCAGTACCACGCCAAGGCCGAGGCCGAGATCAAGGCCGGCAACCTCGCCGCCGCCGTCCGCCACCTCCAGATGGCGCTGACCTTCGAGGCCCAGAACGCCGGCTTCAAGTCGCTGCTCGAGGAGCTGCGCGCCCGACTGAAGCCGGGGGCATAGCGGGCGGCGCATCCCGACCTTCCCGTCCTCGGGTCGCACGTCTCGGGGGCCGAGCCGCCCCGCGCGCGGCTGCTAACCTGCCGCGCATGTCGAAGACACGTCCCGCGAGCCCCGCGCTCTCGTCCCTGTCCCGCCTCGCCCTGCTCGTCCTCCTGGCGATCACCGGGCTGGCCTGCTCCGAGCAGGACGGCACTGCGATCGCCGGAGACCCCACGAAGTCCGCCTCGACCGAGTCGACCGGCGACGTCGCGACCGCCGCCGAGACCGCGACCCGACCGGCGTCCACGACGCGGGGGAAGCCCGAGCCGCGGTCCGCGCCGCGCCTGCCGAACGAGCGCCCGATCCCCGCCTTCTCGGGCACGACCCTCGACGGCAAGACGATCGCGGTCGCCGACCTGCTCGGCTCCCGAAGCGTGTTCTTCTTCTTCAACCCCGAGATCCCCGAGGCCCTCCCCGTCGCCCGGGGCGTCGAGCGCATCGCGGCCCTGGCCTCCGATTACAATCTCGAGGTGGTGGGCATCGGCGTCGGCTCCGACGCGACCAAGCTCGCGGCGTTCGTCGCCTCGAGCGGGGTCTCGTTTCCGGTGATCGACGATTCGAGCGGCGCGATCACCCAGAAGATCCAGCTGCGCGCGCCGCTCGGCGTGCTCGGCGTCGATCCCGAGGGCTTCATGTCCTTCGCGATCGGTCATTTCGAGAGCGGCGGCGACCTCACCGACCGGGTCGAGGCCGATCTCCGCAAGGAGCTCCGCATGGACGCGCCGGTCGCAGGCGCGCACGCGGGCGAGCTGATGGGCTGGCCGAAGGCGCCGGAGCTCGGCGTGGTCGAGATGTCGACGGGCAAGGTCCTCGAGACGAAGATGCTGGCCGGTCGGGCCGCCATCGTGATCTTCTTCCTGCACACCTGCCCGCATTGCCACCGCGCCCTCGAGTCGATCAAGGAGACGCTCGCGAAGATGTCCGACGCGGAGAAGCCGCGTCTCGTCGCGATCTCGATCCAGAACAATCCGACCGCGATCCGCAGCGCGATGGCCGAGCACAAGCTCGACTTCTTCGACCCCTATCTCGACCCGGGCGGCGCGGCGACGGAGCGCTGGGGCGTGACGGGCGGGGTCCCGGTCGTCCACGTCCTCGACGCCGAGGGACGGATCCGCCATCGCAGCCAGGGCTGGAACGAGAACCGCGATGGCGCCCTCCTCCGCATGCACGCGACCCGCGCGGCCGGGGCGACGGTCCCGATGCTCCTCGATCCCAAGGGCTTCAGCGGCAACGACGTCTGTGGTGTCTGCCACGAGCAGGAGCTCGCCACCTGGGAGTTCACCGCCCACGCGACCGCCTTCGATACCCTCGTCGCCCACGGCGCCGACCGCCGCACGGACTGCGTCGGCTGCCACGTCGTCGGCTTCGACGCGTTCGGCGGCTACGACTTCACGCGGCGCCCGACCCACCTCGAGAACGTCGGCTGCGAGTCCTGTCACGGCCGCGGCGGCCCCCACCTCTCGCCCGATTTCGTGAAGGCCGGCGACTACGCGAGCGTCTGCTCGACCTGCCACAACCCGACCCACTCCCTCGGCTTCGACTACGCGACGTTCCACCCCCGCGTCTCCCACGCGAAGATCGCCTCGCTCTCGAACGACGAGCGCGCGAAGCTGCGCGACGACGGAGGACCGGCGCGCGAGCTGCTCCCGACCCAGGCGGACTACGTCGGCTCGGATGCCTGTCAGAGCTGCCACGCGAAGGAGTTCGAGACCTGGAAGGCGAGCCCCCACGCCCATGCGGTGGCGACCCTCGAGAAGGCGGGCAAACAGGGCAACGCGGACTGCCTCGGCTGCCATACGACGGCCTACGGGAAGCCCGGTGGATACCCCGCCGGCGCCTCGCCGGAGAGCTCGCCCGATTTCG
>JBIPOQ010000634.1:0-4624 GCA_044379055.1 Myxococcota bacterium | reverse complement strand
GACGGGTTGAAGAGGCTGGCGTTGGTGGCCGGGCCACCATCACCCGAAAACCCTGGTGTGCCGTTGCCTGCGACGGTGGTGATCGTCCCCGACGTACTCACCTTACGCACCCGACTGTTGTCGGGGTCGGCGATGTACAGGTTCCCGGCCGCGTCGACCGCCACCCCGGACGGGGATGCGAGGCTGGCGTTGGTGGCCGGACCACCATCACCCGAAAACCCTGGTGTGCCGTTGCCTGCGACGGTGGTGATCGTCCCCGACGCACTCACCTTACGCACCCGATTGTTGTAGGTGTCGGCGATGTACAGGTTCCCGGCCGCATCGACCGCCACCCCGGACGGGTAGACGAGGCCGGCGCCGGTGGCCGGACCACCATCACCCGAAAACCCTGGTGTGCCGGTTCCGGCGACGGTGGTGATCGTCCCCGACGCACTCACCTTACGCACCCGGTCGTTGCCGGCATCGGCGATGTACAGGTTCCCGGCCGCGTCGACCGCCACCCCCGTCGGGGATGCGAGGCTGGCGTTGGTGGCCGGGCCACCATCACCCGAAAACCCTGGTGTGCCGTTGCCTGCGACGGTGGTGATCGTCCCCGACGTACTCACCTTACGCACCCGATTGTTGTAGGTGTTGGCGATGTACAGGTTCCCGGCCGAGTCGACAGCCGCCGCGGATGGGGTGTTGACGGGAGCGTTGACGGCTGGGCCGCCATCACCAACACTGCCACCCGCCACCGTGGAAATCGTCCCCGACAACTGCGGGGGCACACATCCGGCGATCTCGGCAGCCGCGATCGCCCGATTGAACACCATCACTTCGTCGATCGAACCGCGGTACCCGAACGGTGTGCCCTGCTCCCCACCAATCATGAACGCCGTCGACGTGGCCGGATTGATCGACGCGCTCCACGACACCTGACGGCCCACCTCCACACCATCGATGAACACCGCCATCGACCCCGGACTCCAGGAAGCTGCGACGTGATGCCAACCACCGTCGAACAACGCCGACGACGGCACGTTCAGTACCTCAGGCACCATCGACGACGGATCATCCACCTCCCACGACACATCACCACGCGGCCCCAACCGCAACGCGTACCCATGCGACACATCATTCACACCACGAAACCCGGTCCCCGTCGAACGCGACACCAACGACTGCACCCCACCCGTCGACACCGGCTTCACCCACGCCATCACCGACACACCAGCCGTCATCGTCGCCACAGCAGTCGACGACAACCCCGACCCCGCCAACACGAACCCCTGCCCCGACACACCAGCGCCAAACGCAGGAGAGCCAGACAACGACGGGCCCGTCGAGCCACCCGCCGACCCGTTACCCGACCAGGCACCAACAGGGCCCGCACCCGACAGGCCCGGACACCCATCCGCCGACACCGACGGCACCGATACCGGACCCGACTGACCGAACGGCACCACACACGCCGCCACCACCAACCCGACGGCCAACAACGACCGCCACGACCCCAACCCACGCCCCTCAGCCATCCGAGCAGTAGACGCCAACAATCAAGACCCCGTCAACCAACAGAAGATGAACAAACACCAGAACGAATCCACCCAGCGCATCGATACTGTCGCGCCCTCGACACGCCACCAGTGTTGCTGGTTGCGCAGCCTCACACCGCGTTGTGAGGGGCTCAGGCCACTATGACGAAGCCGACACTTTGCGGATCCGGTTGTTGTAGGTGTCGGCGACGTACAGATTCCCAGCCATGTCGACCGCCACCCCGTACGGGGAGTAGAGGGTGGCGATGGTGGCCCGGCCGCCATCACCCGACAACCCGAAGCTCCCAGTGCCGGCAATGGTGGTGATCGTCCCCAGCGTGCTCACCTCGCGCACCCGGCTGTTGTCGGTGTCGGCGATGTACACGTTCCCGGCCGCATCGACCGCCACCCCATACGGGTTGAAGAGGCGGGCACTGGTGGCCGGACCGCCATCACCGGAGTAGCCGCCACCGGAGTATCCGGTGGTGCCGGAGCCGGCAATCGTGGTGATCGTCCCCGACGTACTCACCTTGCGCACCCGGCTGTTGTAGGTGTCGGCGATGTACAGGCTCCCGGAAGTATCGACCGCCACCCCGTACGGATTGTTGAGCGTGGCGCCGGTGGCAGGGCCGCCATCACCGGAGTAACCGCCACCGGAGTATCCGGTGGTACCAGAGCCGGCGACGGTAGTGATCGTCCCCGACATGCTTACCTTGCGGACCCGATGATTGTCGGAGTCGGCGATGTACACGTTCCCGGCCGCGTCGACCGCCACCCCGGTCGGGAATGCGAGGCTGGCATTGGTGGCCGGGCCGCCATCACCTGAGAAGCCGTAACTGCCGGTGCCGGCGATGGTGGTGATCGTCCCCGACATGCTTACCTTGCGGACCCGATGATTGTCGGAGTCGGCGATGTAGAGGTTCCCGGCCGCGTCGACCGCCACCCCCCACGGGGATGCGAGGCCGGCGTTGGTGGCCGTGCCGCCATCACCCCAATGTCCTGAGCTGCCGTTGCCGGCAACCGTGGTGATCGTCCCCGACGTACTCACCTTGCGCACCCGATTGTTGCTGCTGTCAGCGATGTACAGGTTCCCGGCAGTATCGACCGCCACCCCGGACGGGCCGTAGAGGAAAGCCCTGGTGCCCGGAAGACCATTGCCGAAAAATCCGGGGCTACCGGTTCCGGCGATGGTGGTGATCGTCCCTGAGGCGCTCACCTTACGCACCCGGTTGTTGGAGGAGTCGGCGATGTACAGGTTCCCGGCCGCATCGACCGCCACCCCTTGCGGGTCTCTGAGGCGGGCACTGGTGGCCGGGCCACCATCACCCGAAAACCCGGAGGTGCCGTTCCCGGCGACCGTGGTGATCGTCCCCGACGAACTCACCTTGCGCACCCGGCTGTTGTAGGTGTCGGCGATGTACACGTTCCCGGCCGCGTCGACCGCCACACTCGACGGGTAGGAGAGGCTGGCGCTGGTGGCCGGGCCGCCATCACCCGAAGAGCCAAAGAAGCCGTTCCCAGCGACCGTGGTGATCATCCCCGACGTACTCACCTTACGCACCCGGCTGTTGAAGTAATCGGCGATGTACAGGTTCCCGGCCGTATCGACCGCCACCCCATACGGGTTGTGGAGCATGGCGCCGGTGGCCGGGCCACCGTCACCCGAGAATCCGAACATGCCGGTGCCGGCAAAGGTCGTGATCGTCCCCGACGTACTCACCCTGCGCACCCGGCTGTTGTTGCGGTCGGCGATGTACAGGTTCCCGGCCGCGTCGACCGCCACGCCGGTCGGGTACGAGAGGCTGGCATTGGTGGCCGGGCCACCATCACCCGAAAACCCGTAGCTGCCGTTGCCAGCGACCGTGGTGATCGTCCCCGACGTACTCACCTTACGCACCCGGTTGTTGCCGGAGTCGGCGATGTACATGTTCCCGGCCGCGTCGACCGCCACCCCTTCCGGGGCGTCTACGGGAGCGTTGACGGCCAGGCCGCCATCACCAACACCGCCACCCGCCAGCGTCGAAATCGTCGGCGGTGGCGGCACACACCCGGCCACCTCGGCAGCCGCAATCGCCCGATTGAACACCATCACCTCATCGATCGAACCGGTGAACCCGAACGATGTGCCCTGCTCACCGCCAATCATGAACGCAGTCGACGCAGCCGCATTGATCGACGCGCTCCGCGACACCTGACGCCCCACCTCCACCCCGTCGACAAAGATCGCCATCGACCCTGGCTGCCAGGTCGCCGCAACGTGATGCCAACCAACGTCGAACAACCCTGACACCCCCACCGTCAACACCTCAGGCACCATCGACGACGGATCATCCACCTCCCACGACACATCACCACCCGGCCCCAACCGCAACGCATACCCACGCGACGCATCATTCCCGCCACGAAACCCGGGCACCGTCGAACGCGACACCAACGTCTGCAGCACACCCGTCGACACCGGCCTCACCCACGCCATCACCGACACCCCAGCCGTCATTGTCGCCACTGCAGTCGACGACAACCCCGACCCCGACAACACGAACGCCTGCCCCGACACCCCAGCCCCAAACGCAGGAGAGCCAGACAACGCCGGGCCCGTCGAGCCGCCCATCGAGCCGTTACCCGACCAGGCACCGACCGCGCCCACACCTGACAGACTCGGACACCCGTCCGCCGACACCGACGGCACCACCATCGGCCCCAGACCTGGACCCGATGTACCAAACGGCACCAGACACGCCGCCACCACCAGCCCAACAGCCAACAACGACCGCCACGACACCGACTTACGCCCCCCAGCCATCCGAGCAGTAGACGCCAACAATCAAGAACCCGTCAACCAACAGAACATGAACAAACATCACCCGACCGGCTCAGGCTGTTCGTATTCTCACACCAGGCGGCCGGCTGCGGTCAGCGGCGCATCAACGCCTGCGCGGCGGCGACGATGTCGCCCTCGCCCACGAGCACCAGGTTCGCCGCGTCGCCGAGCGGTACGAAGCTGTCGGCCGCTGCCACCCGGGCCACCGCACCGCTGTAGCCGCCCTCGGCCAGGCCGGCGAGCACGGCTTCGCCCACGCCACCGCTGTGGCGGGTCTCGTCGACCACCA
>JBIPOQ010000331.1:0-4639 GCA_044379055.1 Myxococcota bacterium | reverse complement strand
CGGCCGCCCTTTTCAGGCCGAAGATCAGGCCGAAGATCAGGCCGAAGATCAGGCCGACG
Source organism: Myxococcota bacterium (assembly GCA_044379055.1). Classification (GTDB taxonomy): domain Bacteria; phylum Myxococcota_A; class UBA9160; order UBA9160; family UBA4427; genus UBA4427. The sequence continues at coordinate 4,580 of JBIPOQ010000331.1, read as the reverse complement.
ACTCGAGGGCCGCGATCGCCGCCTTCGCGCAGATCGCGTCGAGCTCTCCCGTCGCCCCCGATACGCCGATGCCGCCGATCCGCTCCCCCGCCTCGAAGATCGGATAGCCGCCTTCGGTGCCGACATAACCCTCGGCGCGCAGCACGATCTCGCGCTCGTTCGCCGGCATCCGGTCCATCAGCTCCTTCCAGGCCTGGGACGACATCCCGGTCATCGCGGCGGTGAAGGCCTTGTCCCGGGCGACGGCATGCGAAATGCGCGGAGCGCCCTGCTCGGCCGCGAACCCGACGAGAAGGCCGCTCGCGTCGACGACCGCCGCGACGACCGCTTGCCCGTCGGCCCGCGCCCGGGCGAGCGCCGCGTCGAGCAGACGGACCGCCGCCTCTCCCGTGATCAGCCGCTGCGCAATGGATCGAATCATCGGCTCTCCTCCTCCAGGGCGATCGGATCGAACTCGATCGGATAGCGCAGCCAGCCGCGGACGTATTCGGTGCGGGCAAAGCGGGCCTCGTCCCGCCGCGGGGCATGGTCGGGGATCCGGGCGAAGAGCGCCTCGAGCGCGACCCGCGCCTCGAGCCGCGCGAGCAGCCGGCCGAGGCAGAGATGCAGACCATTGCCGAACGCGAGCGTTCGGGGCGGATTCCGCTCGAGCCGGAAGAGATCGGGTTCGTCGAACTCTCGCGGATCGCGATTCGCGGCGGGAAAGAGGAAGCAGACCCGCTCGCCCGGCGCGAGGGTGCGGCCCCCGAGCTCGATCGGCTCGAGGACCGTGCGGCCCTGGAACTGGGTCGGCGTGTCGAGACGCAGCGTCTCCTCGAACGCGGCGGGCAGGAGCGCGGGGTCGCGAAGGACGGCACGCCGGGCCTCGGGCGCGCCGGCGAGCCGATCGACGGTGGCCGCCAGGGCCTTCGGAAACGTGTCCGACGCGGCGATCAGGAGGTTCACGAGCGCATGCAGCAGGTCGTCGTCGTCTAGCCGGCGGCCTTCGATCCGACAGGCGAGCAGATCCGCCGCAAGCCCCGTCGCCGACGACGGGTCGGCGCGCAGCTCGGCCACGAAATCCCCGACCCAGGCATAGAGGACGGCCGCGGCCTCCGTCGCCTTCTCGGTCTCGCCGCGGTGGCCCGGGCGGCGGTGGAAGAAGGCGTTCACGCGCTGGGCGAGCGCGGCCGCGTGCTCGAGGGGAAAGCCGACGAGGCGACAGGCCATGTGGGACGCAATCGGGGCACCGAGCTCCGCGGCGACGTCGAGGCGCCCGGTCGGGAGCGCGGCGTCGAGGCGCGCCCGGGCGAGCGCGCGGATCTCGCCCTCGAAGCGCGCGACGGCGGCGGGGCGGAGATGCGGCGAGAGGACCGCGCGGACGGCGGTATGGCGCGGAGGATCCATCTGGCTCGGCATCTTCGGATTCGCCGGCGCGCCGAGCAGGAGCTGGGAGGGCGTGATCCCGCCGGCGACGGAGAGCTTGCGGCTCTGGGTCGCGGACCAGATGTCTTCGAAGCGCGACAGGAAGGTCGCGCCGTAGCGCGCCGCGAAATGGACCGGGCTCTCCTCGCGCAACCGGGCGTAGACGGGAACAGGATCGTCGAGGAAGGCCTCGTCGTAGGGATCGAAGTCGATCATCCCGCGCGTCACTTCCCGAAGCGGATCTGGACGTGGCGCCGGCGTTCGGCGATCTGCGCCTCGCGCATCGCGGGCGTGAAGACGGGCGTATCCGCGGGCAGCGCTTCGCGCAGGGCCTCGAAGCGGACCTTCCGCGCGACCGGCTGCTTGTCCTTCGGAAACGTCTCGAGGGCGCTGCCGTCGAATCGGATCAGCATCGCGCCCTTCGGCAGCCCCGTCGTGTCGAGCCAGTTCTGGACCCCCGGATCCCGGGCCGCGACGACGAAATGATAGGCGCCGTCGGCGCTCGCCCGGGCCTGATCCGCGGAGAGGCTCGTCACGCGATTGGCGTACTCGAGGGACGAGAACCAGGGATCGGTCAGCTGGATGCCCTGGTAGCGCGCGTCGATCGGCCAGATCGTCACGACGAGGGCCTCGTCGGGCGCGAGCTCGAAATGGCCATTGCTCATGAAGCGTCCGGCGACCCCGCCGACCGAGGTCGGATCGGCCGGGGCCGAGAGGACGTTCGCCGGCCGCGCGTCCATGTAGCTCCCGCGCACGAATTCGGGCCAGGTCGCCACCGTCCGCGTCAGATCCTCCGCCGCGCGCTCGAAGCGTTCCGCCATCGCGGCCTGGGTCGTGACGGGCCGCGGCTTGCCTTCGAAGCCCACGCGATCGATGTGGACCTCGCCGGGGCGCTCGTTCTTCCAGTCGCTGAAGACCTGGCGCACGATCAGCTCGGTCGCGTCCGGCGCGTTCTCGAGCCAGTTGCCCGCGAGCTTCTTCGGCGAGAGGAAGACCTCGAAGCTTCCCGCCTCGTCGAAGTCGATGTCGCCGAAGGCGAGCGTCGACACCGAGCGCCCGCCGCCCTTGCGCCAGGGCTCGCCGGCGTAGACCTGGAGCTCGAGTCCGCGCTGATCCCCGAGCGTCCCCCAGATGCGATAGGTCGCGTCGCCCCGGACCCGCGAGAAGAGATAGCGCTGGTCGGGATTGTCCCCGCCCTCGCGGATCCGGAAGTCGAGCACCCGGAAGAAGGGGTGGTCCGCATCCTGGATCACGTCCTCCTCGAGGGTCGCGATCAGCATGCCCGTGATGAACGCGTAGCCGCTCGCCCGGTTCGCCGGCTCCTGATAGAAGGGATGGCGCTTCACGATCTCGCCCGCCTCGCGCACCGCCCCGACGAACCCCTCGTAGGCCGCCTCGAGCCGCGCCTTCTCCCCTTCCACCACGACCTCCTCGCCCGTCGCCGGAACGGGCGCGACGCTCGCGACGACGAGCAGCGCCGCGGCGAGAGCGGTCCGACCCTCCACCCATCGCCGTCGCAAGCCCCTCTTCCTCGTCGTCATTCTCGGCTCCCCTCGTGCAGTGGCGGCCGTGGCGATCGTCAGGCGCGGCGGCCGAGCTCGACCGCGATCTCGCCGTGCGCCCGTGCCCAGCGCGAATGGACCCAGCCGGGCTCGCGCTCGAGCCCGTACTCCGGATGGCGCGCGAAGAGCTCCTCGAAAGCGATGCGGGCCTCCATGCGCGCGAGCGAGGCGCCGAGGCAGAAATGCACGCCGTGGCCGAACGCGAGATGTCGCCCGATCTTGCGCGTCACGTCGAAGCGCTCCGGCGCCTCGAACTCCCGCTCGTCGCGATTCGCGGCGGCCCAGACGAGCAACACGCGCTGGTCGGTCGGGATCGTGCGGCCGTGGAGCTCGAGCGGCTTTCGGGTCTGACGCGGCAGGGCCTGCGCCGGGGGCTCGAAGCGCAGGACCTCCTCGATCGCGTTCGGGATCCGCGCCGGCTCGCGCACGAGCAGCCGTCGCTGGTCGGGATGCTGGGCGAAGAGCACGGCGGCGTTCCCGATCAGCGAGGTCGTCGTGTCGTTGCCCGCGACGATCAGCTGATAGCAGAAGCCCAGGATCTCGGCGTCGGCGAGCTTCTCGCCCTCGATCTCCGCCGCGAAGAGCGCGCTCATCAGGTCCTGCTCGGGGCGGCGTCGGCGCTCGTCGAGCAGCAGCGCGAACTCCTCGTAGATGCGCTTCGAGGGCTCTTCGATCGACTGCGTGATCGTGAGCGCGGGATCCGTCGTCAGCATGCAGCGCGTATGCGACAGGAAGGTCTCCCGCCGCTCCGGCGGGACTCCGATCATCTCGGCGATGATGCGGCCGGGCAGCGGCTCGGCGAAGGCGCGCACGAGCTCGCAGCGCGAGCGCCCCTCGAGCGCGTCGAGCAGCTCCCGCGCGACGCCGCGCACGCGCCCCTCCATCTCGTTCACGCGGCGGAAGGTGAACGCCCGCGACACGAGGGCCCGCAAGCGGTCGTGGCGCGGCGGGTCCATGAAGTTCAGCATCGGGAGCAGCGTCTGCGTCTCCTCGATGCCTTCGGTCGAGAGGGTCTCGAGGTCGAGGGTCGCGTTCCAGACGTCTTCGAAGCGCGAGATCGCCCAGATGCCCCGCTCGGGATGGTGGTAGACCGGCGCCTCGTCGCGCAGGCGACGATAGGTCTCGGGGGCGTTCGCCTGGTGCTCCGCCAGATAGGGGTCGTAGAAGGATTCCGCCGCACTGCTCATCTCGTCCGTCCTCCCGATTCGTCGCCGCGCCTGCGCCTGCCCTCGACGAATCGGCCGAGTCCGTCGAGGTTCGGACGGCGAACCGATCCCTGCTTAACATCGCTCCGCGCACCCGGTCCCCGTCATCCTATCACGCACGGTTGCGCCCGACCATTCGATCGATGCTAATCATGGAGGGCCGCGTCGGGCTCGCGAAAGCCCCGGCGGCGGAGCGGATCGAAGCAGCGCTGAGCCAGGCGCGCGGGGAGAGCATTGCCATGCAGGTCGATTTCTCGGGCAGGGTCGCGATCGTGACGGGGGCGGGCCGCGGCATCGGGCGCGAGATCGCCCGGACGTGGGCGGGCTGCGGGGCGAAGGTGGTCTGTGCCGCGCGTTCGACGGACCAGATCGCGCAGGTCGAGGCCGAGATCCGCGCGGCGGGAGGCAC
>JBIPOQ010000330.1:0-4642 GCA_044379055.1 Myxococcota bacterium | reverse complement strand
GTCCCGATGGCGAGCCCGACGCCCTGGCTCGCGATGCTCTCGACGAGGCGGACGACGGCGGCCTCGTCGAGCCGGCCGTTCTCGTCGTAGGGCGTGACGGTACAGACCGCGGCGCGATAGGAGCGCTTCTCGTTCGGGCTCATCGGGCCTCCTGGACTCGCTGCGAGGCCGCGGCGCCGAGCCGGCGGAGCTTTTCCGCGAGCTCGGCGTGCTGACCTTCGAGGACGTGGCTCACGAGATGTCGCGACTGCGAGCGCGCGACGACCTCGAGGACCTCGCGATCGTCCTCGGAGCGCGCCGCGGCGCGGGCGGCGTTGGTCGAGGCGAGCTGATCGAGCTCGCTCAGGAGATCCGCAGGGATGTCGAGGGCCCGGACGGCGAAATGGTCCCGCGTACAGGCCTCGACGTCGAAGGGGTCCGGCGTCCCCGCGACCTCGTTGCTCTTCGAGACGAGGCTCGCCTGGAGGCCGAGCCACTCGCCCGGGCTCTGCTGCTCGATGCAGCCGAGCATGCCGCGATAGGCGCGGTAGCCGAGGACCTCCTGGACGGCGAGTGGAAGGTCCCGGGCGACGAGCGGGGGAACGAGCAGCAGGTTCGCTTCGTGGGGTCGCAGCCAGCCGCAGTTGAAGCCCATCTGGGTGCCGACCCGTGCGGTGTCGGTGTGGTTGGTGCTGGCCGCGTGATAGGTCGAGCCGAGCCAGACCGCGACGGAGCCCTTCGGCATCTCGAGATACTCCGCCTCATCGTCGGGGCGCGGCGTGCGTCCGGCGGGCCAGAGATGGCTGCCGGGGATCGCGCGGGTCGCGCCGTTCTCCTTTGTGAAGTCGGTGACGGCCCACATGAAGACGAGGAGGTAGTGGGGCCCGCCGGGCGAGCGGGGCAGCATCGGCTCGTAGATGGTGCCGTCGGTATGGATCGTCTGGTCGCGGCCGCCCTTCTCGAGGATGAAGACCGAGGAGCCGTTGAGGAGCGCCTCGGGACCGAGGATCAGCTCGTTCAGGGCGTGCAGCACGGGGTTCGCGAGGAGCGTCACGAAGGCGCGCGACTTCGTCAGCACCGATTCGACCTTGCGCAGGCCGCCGCCGAAGAACTTCAGCTGCAGGCGCTCGGCGCGGTCGGCCCAGGGCTTCACCTCGTCGAGCAACCGATCCATCGTCGCCGGATCGGCGAGGCCTTCGATGATCGCGTAGCCGCGCTCGTTCAGGTCGGCGGCCGCCTTGCGGGCCCGCGCCATCGTCGTCGCCGGGGTCTCCATCGGGTCTGCCTCGCCGTGCGATTCGTGCGCCTGCACCGTAGCGGAGAATCGGTCGCCCGGGAGTACAATGTCCACAGCCGCCGCCGTACGGACGAAAGGACCTCATGCACCCCCTCGACGTCGAATTCGCGAGCGTCGGCACGACGATCCGTGCCCATCTCTACCTGCCCCAGGGTCCGGGCCCGCACCCCGTCGTCGTGATGGCCGGCGGTTGGTGTTATGTCAAGGAGCTGGTCCAGCCCGAATACGCCCGCGTCTTCGCGGCGGCCGGCGTCGCGGCCCTCGTCTTCGACTATCGGGGCTTCGGGACGAGCGACGGCGAGCCGCGCCAGCACGTCGATCCCTGGGCCCAGATCGAGGACTACAAGAACGCGATCAGCTGGGCCGAGGCCCGGCCCGAGCTCGACCCGAAGCGCATCGGGATCTGGGGCATCTCGTACAGCGGGGGCCACGTCCTGATCGTCGCCGCGACGGATCCGCGCGTCCGGTGCGTCGTGTCGAACATCCCGGTCGTCGACGGCTGGCGCACGATGCAGAGCGTTCACGGCGCCCTCGCCTTCCGCGAGCTCGAGTCGCTGATCCTCGAAGACCGGCGCAAGCGCCTAGCGACCGGCGCCCTCGGCGCGATGCCGATGTCGACCGCCGATCCGGCCCACGAGCTCTCGACCTGGCCCTTTCCCGAGGTCACGAGCGCCTTCCTGGAGCTCAAGCGCCGCGTCGCCCCGACCCACGAGCACTGGAACACGATCGCCTCGACCGAGCTCCTGATGAGCTACGACGTGCGGCCCTTCCTTCGGCGAATCCTCGGGACGCCCGTGCTGATGAGCGTCGCGGAGAAGGACGACATCACGCTCTGGGAGGAGGAGATCTCGGTCTTCAACGCGATCGCGACCCCCGAGAAACGGCTCTTTCTCTGTCGCGACACGTCCCACATGACGCTCTACAGCAACGCCTCCCGCCTCGAGCAGCTCGCCGAGGAGGGACGCCGCTTCCTCGTCGAGCAGCTCGTCTCGTGCTGACGGACCGGGAGTCGCCCGCATGCAGGCCCGCCTGATCACCGGCCGAGAGCGCATCGAGACCCGCGAGGTCGCCGAGCCCGAAGCACGCCCCGGCGCCGCCGTCGTCGCGATCGAGCGCTGCGGGATCTGCGGCACCGACGTCGCCGCCTATCGATCGGGGGATCCCTATCCGCCCTTTCTCTGCGGGCATGAATGGGTCGGCCGCGTCGCGGCGACGGGGGCCGGCGTGACGGGGATCCGCGAGGGCGACCGCGCCGTGATGGGCGTGCCGGTCGCCTGCGGCGTCTGTCCCGAGTGTCGCGCCGGACATGCGCATCGCTGTGCCGCGATCATGGCGCTCGCCTACGGCCTCCATCCGCTGACGCCGCCCCATGGCGGCTACGCGCCCCGGATCGCGGTGCCCGCGGACCATCTCGTCTTCGTTCCCGAGGATCTGCCCGTCGACGCGGCAGCCCAGGTCGAGCCGGCGACGGTCGCGCTGCACGCGATCCGGCGGCGACCGCCGCGGGTCGGCGATCGGGTCCTCGTGCTGGGCGCCGGCCCGATCGGGCTCTACGCGGCGCAGCTCGCGCGGATCGCCGGCGCGGGCGAGGTCTACGTCCTCGAGCCGAAGGCCGAGCGACGCGCCCTCGCCGCCGAGCTCGGCGCGACGCTCGCCCTGGCGCCCGGACCCGAGACCTTCGAGTCGATCCGCGACCGGACGGGACGGCTCGGCGTCGATCTCGTCTACGAGTGCTCCGGCAGCCAGGCGGCGATGGATGCAGGATTCGAGCTCGTTCGACCGGGCGGCGCATTCATGCTGATCGGCGTGTCGTCCGCCGGAATCCGTCTCGATCCCCTCGCGTGCATCACGAAGGAGATCCTGCTCGACAACTCGACGGCCCATCACCACCACGAGTTCCGCATCGCGATGGACCTGATGCTTGACGGTCGCCTGCGCACCGATCCGATCCTCTCGCGTACGGTCTCCCTCGACGGACTCGCGGACGCCTTCGCGTCGCTCGCCTCCGGACGAGACGCCAAGATCCTCGTCGCCCCCGCGCTCTGAACGCGCGAGCGCGCGCGGCGGTCCGATCCGCGCCCTCGCGCGTCGCGCGATCGCGCCGATCCCGGCCCATGCCCTGCTCTCTGCGGGGCATGCACGCCATCCCGACGTGCACCCGATCACGAACTGGGCTGGGCACCGCACGAAAAGTCGCCCCTCGAGCCCCTCGCGTCCGGAACGGCGATTGCAGTGACGAGCACGTCACGAGGCGATCGACATCGCCCGCCTGACATCGCCGACCCCGAACAATGCTGTCCTAGGAGACGCTCAACATGCGCTGGTTCAAGCAACCCCCGTCGATCGGCAGACTGCTCGTCTGCAGTCTGATCGCCCTCTCTGCCGCGGATTCCGTGCACGCCAAGGGCGGCAAGCCGCTCGACCTCGAGAAGCTGACGGCGCCCGAGGCGCGCGCGCTGATGGAGTCCGGCTAGCTGACCTCAGTCGAGCTGACGAAGGCCTACATCAAGCGCATCGAGGCCCTCAACAAGCGCGGCCCCGGCCTGAACGCCGTGAGTCAGCTCAACGCGAAGGCGCTCGAGGAGGCGCGGATCCTCGACCTCGAGCGCAAGCGCGGCATCGTGCGCAGCCCCGCCCACGGCATGCCCGTCCTGCTGAAGGACCTGATCGACGTGAAGGGCATGTACACGTCGAACGGCAACTACTCGCTGCGCAATTCGTTCCCGCAATCCGACTCGGGCGTCGCGGAGAAGCTGCGCGAGCGCGGCGTCGTCATCCTCGGCAAGCTCGGCCTCTCCGAGTACGCGAACTTCTTCGGCAACCAGCCGTCGGGCTTCTCGAACCTGACGGGCCAGGTCCTGCACGGCCTCGACGCGGACCAGAATCCGAGCGGCTCGTCCTCCGGCAGCGGCACCGCCGGCGCCGCGGCCCTCTCCCTCCTGACGATCGGCACCGAGACCTCCGGCTCGATCATCAGCCCCGCCCGCGCCCAGGGCCTCGTCGGCCTTCGACCGACCGTGGGCCTCGTGCCCGGCGTCGGCATCGGCCCGATCTCGGCCTCACAGGACACCGCGGGTCCGATGGACCGCACGGTCACGAACGCCGCCTATACCCTGACCGCGATCGCCGGGCAGGATCCCGAGAGCAGCTATGACGGCCTCTGGGGTCTCACGCCCGAACAGGACGACATCGTCATTCCGCCGGCGCCCGACACGGTGCCCGACTACCTCTCGGCCCTCGATCTCGGCTTCGTCGCCGGCAAGCGCATCGGCTACAACGGCGATCTCGTCAACGCGACGACGGGCGAGAAGACGCCGCTCGGCGAAGCCTACGACGCGCTCGTCGCGGCCGGCGCGATTCTGGTCC
>JBIPOQ010000498.1:0-3142 GCA_044379055.1 Myxococcota bacterium | reverse complement strand
CCCGCGTCGACGGTCGGCGAGCTGCGGCGACAGCTGGCGGCGACGGTGGCCGAGTTCGAGGACCTCGACCAGCGGGTCGGCTCGACCCCGAAGCGCCAGGAAGAGCTCGCCGCCCTCGAACAGCGCGCGGAGATCCTCCGCGAGAGCCATCGCGAGTTCCTGCGCAAGGTCAGCCAGGCCGAGCTCGCCGAGGCCGTCGAGTCCGCGCAGCAGGGCGAGCGGGCGACCATCCTCGACAAAGCGGTCCCGCCGAGTCATCCCGACAACTCGCCCATCAAGTACATCGTCGTCGGCCTCCTCGGCAGCGTCCTGATGGCCCTCGGCATGGGCGTCCTGCTCGAGATCGTCGATTCGGTGATCGTGAACGACTCGGAGATCGAGCAGCGCTACCAGCTGCCGGTGCTCGGCTCGATCGCCCGGATCCGCTAGGCGGGGACGATTCGATGGGGCGCTCGCCCGGACCGGATTCTTCGCTCGCCTCCGCGCCGATCGGCTGGGGCTGGGGGCTCGCGTGGTGGAGCGGGCTGCTCTTCGCCTTCGCCCCCTCGCTGCAGGCGGGCTTTGCCCCTCTCGCGGCCCAGCCCTGGACGCGGGGAACGCTGATCTTTCCGCTGCTCGTCCTGCTCGCCGCCCGGGCCGAGCCGCGTCCCGCGCGCTCCCGACTCGGCGGACTGCTCGTCGTCGCGGGGATCGGGATCCAGCTGCTGGCGATCGGGGGCGGCGTCGTGCGCGCCGGACGGCTCGGCTTCGTCGTGGCGGCGATCGGGCTGTGTCGCGGGGCGGGCTGGTGCTCCTGGCCCGTGGCGCTCCTGCTCGGATTCCTGCTCCCGTTGCCCCATGCGGTGGTGGAGCTCGGGAGTCCCGGGCTCGAGGGCGCGTTTGCGGCGGCGGCGGCGGCGCTCGCCCGGGGCGTCGGGCTCGACGTGGTCCCGGGCCGGGGCTTGCTCCAGTCGGGGGACGCGACGCTTCGCCTGGCGGATCACGACGGCGGGCTCGCGCTGCTCTTCCTGCTCGCGGGGCTCGCCTGGTTCGTCGAGCTGCGCGCGCCGAGCGCGAGCACGAGCCAGCGCCTCCGACGTTTCGTCCTCTGGCTCCTCGCGGCAGTGGCCCTCCAGCTGGCCCTCGTCTCGGCCGCGGCACTGGTGCTGGGGAGCCACGTCCCGGACGCAGCGTCCACCGGCCGCGCGATTCTCGACCATCTTCCCTGGCTCCTGACCTGGACATTCGGGATCGTTCTCGCCTGGAAGGCCCACTCGACCCGGACGTCGCGGCGGCCGCTCTCGATCGCGGAAGGAGACACGGCATGAGGCAACGGATCGAGGCCATCGGGCTGCTGGCGCTCCTGCTGCTGACGGGCGTGACCGCCTGGTGGCTGACGCAGCGGCCGGGCCTGGCGAGCGATGTCGCAACTCTGCGTGAGCTGCCGCCGGAGGTCGCCGACTGGCGAGCGATCGACATTCCGATCGAGCAGGACGTCGCCGACATGCTCCGCGCCGATCTGAACGTCCAGCGCGCCTACGTCCATCCCCAGGGCTACGTCGTCTACGTCTACGTCGGCTACTACGGCACGACGCGCGGCGGAACCCCCGAGCACACCCCCGAGATGTGTTACCCGGCCCAGGGCTGGAAGATCCTCGCCCGCGATTCCTCCGACGTCGGCGGAGAGCCCGCCCTCGCGGTCCGGGAGTTCGTCGTCGAGAAGGACGGCGATCGGCGGCTCGTCCACTTCTGGTACCGGACGGCAGACGAGACCGGGATCCAGTCGACGGCCGCGCTGCGCTGGCACCATTTCTGGGCCCGCCTCTCCGCCGGTCGCGGCGATGGGGCACTCGTCCGACTCGATACACCGATCGAGGACGGCGACATCGATGCGGCGCGACTCAAGCTCCTGCCGATGGATCGCGCGATCGAATCGGCCGTCACGGCGGTCTGGCCCACCGAGCACGTCGCCGCGACAGGGGCGTCGTAGATCGTGAGCGCTGCGGATCGGCTGCCGGCCTCGTTTCTCGCGCCCCTCTTCGAGTCCGTCGTCGCCCGCGCGATCGAGCCGGTCGAGGATGCGGTCGCCGAGCTCGCGGAAGGCGAGGCGGAGCTGATCGCCCGGGCGGTCGCGTCGAGGCGGCGCGAGTTCTCGACGGGCCGGCGCCTCGCGCGCCGGCTGCTGGCCGAACGCGGGGTCGTGGCGGGGCCGATCCTGCGCGACGACGATCGTGTGCCGATCTGGCCGGCCCGATTCACCGGCTCGATCTCCCACAGCCGCGACTACGCCGTCGTCGCCCTCTGCGCGGCGGAGGACTGCTTCGGCGTCGGCGTCGACGTCGAGCCGGACGAGCCGGTCCAGCCCGGCATCGAGCGGATCGTCTGCACCGAGGCCGAGCGGCGCTGGCTCGACGCCGCCGACACGGACGAGGCCGCGCGGGGGCGCCGCGTCAAGCTCTTCTTCAGCGCGAAGGAGGCCGTCTACAAGGCCTTCTATCCGCGCGTGCGGGTCTTCTGGGGCTTCCACGACGTCACGCTCGAGCTCGACGAGCCGGGGGGCCGATTCGGTGCGAGCCTGCCGGCGAGCGCCGGTCGGGCCCGGGCGGAGGGACGCTTCGTGCGCGGTCACGGGACGATTGTGAGCGGCGTGCTCGCCCCCTGAAAGGGCGGCGCGTCGACCGCGGCCGCGGGCTCAGCCGAGGCTGCGGTGGGTCTCGCGATTCCAGGCCGCGATCGGAATCCCGCGCGGACATGCGTTCGCACACGGCTCGCCGCTGCAGGCGAGACACGCCGCCGCGTTCGCACCGATCGCCGCGTACGCCCGCGCCGCGATCGCCGGGATGCCGTAGTCGCGCGCGTACATCCGCGTGCGCATCACGTCGGGGATCGCGACCTGCGCCGGGCAGGCCGAGACGCAATCGCCGCAGCCGACGACGCAGCTCGTCGCCGCATGGCGCGATTCGTAGCGCGCGAGGAGCGCCAGGTCCGCGAGATCCGGCGGTCCCGAGCCCGACGCCTCGACGTATTCGTCGACCATGACCCGGCTCGTCATCGACACCACGAGCCCGTCGATCGCCGGCTCGGCGAGGACCCAGCGGAAGGCCGCCTGGGCGAAGGTCCGACCGGGGCCCTCGAAGGGCCGCATGTCGTTCTTGCGCGCGCC
>JBIPOQ010000329.1:0-4657 GCA_044379055.1 Myxococcota bacterium | reverse complement strand
GGACGCTGGAGGCGCCGGAGCACCTCGGGGCCGCGTCGCTCTTCGCCCTGGGCAAGCGCGAGGTGACTGCCCTGGCCGACGGCGCCTGCACCGTCTGGATCCTTTCCCGCTCGTCCCTGTCTCGGCTGGTCGACGATTGCCCGCGTGCGGCCTTCCGCCTGGCCGAAGCGGTCGCGGCCGAGCTCGCGGGCCTGGCCCGGCAGGGCCTCGACTCGGTCGCCTCCCCGGAAGCCGACTGAAAACGTCCGTTCCGGGCCGGGATCGTTCGGTTGACCGTCTCCGGGGCCCCGATTATGCTCGCGTTTTCCAGAGGGAGGCGTGCATCGCCGATGAGCCAATCGGAGATCCGCGAGGGACTGACGTTCGACGACGTACTGCTCGTCCCCGCCGCCTCGGCCGTCCTCCCGTCTGAAGTCGACCTCCGAACCCAGCTGACGACCGAGATCCATCTGAATACGCCGCTGGTCTCCGCGGCGATGGATACGGTGACCGAGCACGAGACCGCGATCTGCATGGCCCGCAACGGCGGCATCGGGATCGTGCACAAGAATCTCCCGATCGCCGACCAGGCGGCCGAGGTCGACAAGGTCAAGCGCTCCGAGTCGGGCATGATCGTCGACCCGATCACGATGCGCCCCGAGCAGAAGATCCGCGAGGCGCTCGAGGTCATGAGCCGCTTCCGGATCTCCGGCGTGCCCGTGACCCGCGACGGCAAGGCCGTCGGCATCCTGACCAACCGCGATCTGCGCTTCGTGAAGGACGTCTCCGCCGAGATCTCGACCGTCATGACGAGTCGCAACCTCGTGACGGTCCCGCCCGGGACGACGATGGACCGGGCCCAGGAGCTGCTCCACGCCCATCGCATCGAGAAGCTCCTCGTCGTCGACGAAGACGGCATGCTCTGCGGCCTGATCACGATCAAGGACATCGAGAAGACCGAGCGCTATCCCGACGCCTGCAAGGACGATTTCGGTCGACTGCGCTGCGGCGCCGCCCTCGGTGTCGGGGCCGATCGGCTCGAGCGGGCACAGGCCCTCGTCGACGCCGGAGTCGACGTCGTCGTCGTCGATACCGCCCACGGCCACTCCGCGGGCGTCCTCGAGACGATCCGCGAGCTGAAGTCGCATTTCCCGAACCTGCCGCTCATCGGCGGCAACGTCGCGACCGCCGAAGGGACGGAGGCGCTCATCAAGGCGGGCGTCTCGGCCGTCAAGATCGGCGTCGGACCGGGCTCGATCTGCACGACCCGCGTGATCGCGGGCGTCGGTGTGCCCCAGTTCACGGCGATTCGCGACGCGGCCGAGGTCGCCGAACGGGCGGGCATCCCGGTCGTCGGCGATGGCGGCATCAAGTACTCCGGCGACGTCGTGAAGGGCCTCGCGGCCGGGGCGTCGACGATCATGATCGGCTCGCTCTTCGCCGGAACCGACGAGTCGCCCGGCGAGGTCGTGCTCTTCCAGGGGCGCTCGTACAAGGTCTACCGCGGCATGGGCTCGCTCGGCGCGATGGCCGCCGGCAGCCGCGATCGGTACTTCCAGGCCGGCGTCGATACGGAGAAGCTCGTGCCCGAGGGCATCGAGGGCCGCGTTCCCTACCGCGGCAGCCTCTCGCAGTCGCTCCACCAGCTCTTCGGGGGCCTGCGATCCGGCATGGGCTATTGCGGCGCGCCGGATCTCGCGTCGCTCCGGCGCGGCGCGCGCTTCGTGCGCATCACGTCGGCCGGTCTCCACGAGAGCCACGTCCACGACGTGATCATCACGAAAGAGGCTCCGAACTATCGACTCGAGTAGTCGCTTCGAGTCGGCGCGAGCCCGAGGTCCAGTCGCCATGTCTTCCCATCCCAAGGCCACGAGCTCGAGGATCCTGATCCTCGACTTCGGGGCGCAGTATTCCCAGCTGATCGCGCGCCGCGTGCGCGAGGCCCATGTCTACTGCGAGCTCCATCCCGCCGACGTCGATCTCGCGACGATCCGCGCCTTCGCGCCGACGGGCATCATCCTCTCGGGCGGCCCGAGCTCGGTTCTCGACGCCGACGCGCCGGACATGGATCGCGGCGTCTTCGATCTCGGCGTCCCGATCCTCGGCATCTGCTACGGCCTCCAGCTGCTCGTCCAGCGCCTGGGCGGCCGCGTCGAGTCGGCCGACGACCGCGAGTACGGCCGCGCGTCGCTGAAGCTCGAAGGCGAGGATCCGCTCTTCGAGGGCCTCTCGCAGGACGTCGAGCACGTCGTCTGGATGAGCCACGGCGACCGCGTGCTCGCCCTGCCGCCCGGCATGCGCCGGATCGCGACCTCGGGCGGCTCGCCCTTCGCCGCGGTGCGATCGGACGTCGCGCCGATCTGGGGCGTCCAGTTCCATCCGGAGGTCGTCCACACCGAGGGCGGCCGTCAGATGCTCGAGAACTTCGTGCTGCGCATCTGCCGCTGCGAGCCGGCCTGGACGATGTCGTCCTTCGTCGACGACACGATCGAATCGATTCGGAGCCAGGTCGGTCCGGCGCGGGCGGTCTGCGGGCTCTCCGGCGGCGTCGATTCCTCCGTCGCCGCCGCCCTCGTCCACCGCGCGATCGGCGACCAGCTGACCTGCATCTTCGTCGACCACGGCATGATGCGGAAGAACGAGCGCGCCGAGGTCGAGGCGCTCTTTCGGGAGGCGCTCGGCGTTCGACTCGTCTCCGTCGACGCCTCGGAGCGGTTCCTCTCCGCGCTCGCCGGCGTCACGGATCCCGAGAAGAAACGCAAGATCATCGGCAACCTCTTCGTCGAGGTCTTCGAGGACGAGGCGGCGAAGATCGGCGGCGTCGAGTTCCTGGTCCAGGGCACGCTCTACCCGGACGTCATCGAGAGCGTCTCGGTCAAGGGCAAATCGGTCACGATCAAGACCCATCACAACGTCGGCGGCCTGCCCGAGGACATGAAGCTCGGGCTCGTCGAGCCGCTGCGGGAGCTCTTCAAGGACGAGGTCCGCGCCGTCGGCCGCGAGCTCGGGCTGCCCGCGCGGGCGCTCGGTCGGCATCCGTTCCCCGGGCCGGGCCTCGGCATCCGGATCCTCGGCGAGGTCACCCGTGCGCGGCTCGAGCCGCTGCGGGAGGCCGACGCGATCCTGATCGAGGAGATCCGCGCGGCGGGGCTCTACGACGCGATCTGGCAGGCGCTCGTCGTCTTCCTCCCGGTCCAGAGCGTCGGCGTCATGGGCGACGGGCGGACCTACGAGCACGTCGTGGCCCTGCGCTGCGTGACCTCGACGGACGCGATGACCGCCGACGTCGCGCAGATCCCCTACGACGTCCTCGGCCGGATCTCCCGGCGCATCATCAACGAGGTCAAGGGCATCAACCGCGTCGTGTACGACGTCTCCTCGAAGCCGCCGGCCACGATCGAGTGGGAATAGGCCGTTGCCCGCGCCCTTCGTCCATCTCCATCTCCACACCCAGTACTCGCTGCTCGACGGTGCGATCAAGCACAATCCGCTCTTCGCCCGCGCGAAGGCCGCGAACATGCCGGCGGTCGCCCAGACCGATCACGGCAACCTGTTCGGGACCGTCGAGTTCTACGAGAAGGCCCGGGCCAACGGCGTCAAGCCGATCGTCGGCTGCGAGGTCTACTTCGCCGGCGGCTCGCGCTTCGACCGCGAGAAGAAGCCGCGCGAGGACACCGGCTTCGACGCCATCAACCACCTGCTCCTGCTCGCGATGGACGCGCAGGGCTACCAGAACCTGATCAAGCTGGTCTCGAAAGCCTATCTCGAGGGCTTCTACTACAAGCCGCGCATCGACTGGCAGCTCCTCGAGCGGCATCACCAGGGCCTGATCTGCACCTCCGGCTGCCTCTCCGCCCCGGTTCCGCGAGCCGTTCTCGCGAACGAGCCCGACCGCGCGTGGACCCTCGCGGAGGATTTCAAGCGCCTCTTCGGCGACCGCTACTACCTCGAGATCCAGCGCCACGGGATCCCCGCCCAGGAGATCGTGAACCAGGAGCTCGTCAAGATGAGCCGGGATCTCGGTGTCCCGCTCGTCGCGACGAACGACGCCCACTACCTCGAGTCCCACGACCACGAGGATCACGACCTGCTGCTCTGCGTGGGCACGGCCGCGAACGTCGCCGACGAGAAGCGCTTCCGCTTCGACGGCCACGGCTTCTACGTCAAGGACGGCGACGAGATGCGCCAGGTCTTCCACGACCTGCCGAAGGCGGTCGAGGCGACCCTCGAGATCGCCGAGCGCTGTGACGTCGAGATTCCCATGGGCGAATACCACATGCCCGACTTTCAGGTTCCGGCCGGGAAGACCCTCGACCAGGTCATGGACGAGCAGGCCTGGAACGGGCTGCGCGCGAAGCTCTCCATGGCCCCGGACGAGCCCTTCGAAGGCTCGAAGCAGGTCTACGCCGCGCGCCTCGACCACGAGCTCTCCGTCATCAAGAAGATGGGCTTCCCGGGCTACTTCCTGATCGTGGCGGACTTCATCAACTACGCGAAGAAGAACGGCATCCCCGTCGGCCCGGGCCGCGGCAGCTCCGCCGGCAGCCTCGTCGCGTACGGCATGAACATCACGAACGTCGATCCCATCGAGTACGACATCATCTTCGAGCGCTTCCTCAATCCCGAGCGCATCTCGATGCCCGACATCGACGTCGATTTCTGCATGCGGGGCCGC
This sequence comes from Myxococcota bacterium, assembly GCA_044379055.1. Classification (GTDB taxonomy): domain Bacteria; phylum Myxococcota_A; class UBA9160; order UBA9160; family UBA4427; genus UBA4427. The sequence goes on along the minus strand of JBIPOQ010000329.1, from coordinate 3 downwards.
GAG